>JBMLOR010000168.1:2039-33511 GCA_049242865.1 Chitinophagaceae bacterium
GCATTTAAAATATCTGAACGAAGAATTATTCTATCTCCAACCTGACCAATAATTTTATCGGCTAAAATTTTTTTGCTTTGAGGAGGCTGTGCTTGCAAATAACCAGCCATTGAAAAACATCCAACAAACAGTAAAAGTTTATACATGATAATTTTAATAAAAGTGCGTAAAATTAAGGGTTGAAGCCCATTTAGTTTGATAAGCCTTTTTTTTTAACAAATGTTTTTTAAAAGTTTGAAGTTAAATGTTATTTGAAGCTCATTTTTTTGGCTATGATAATCATTCTTGGACTTTCATTTAAATCGTATTTGCTTAAGTTGTAATTTCCAAAAACATCCTGAATTTGTAAATTTTGAAAGCCAAGCATTTCTACAAAATCGCCCAATGAAAACTTTGCTACTCTTTCAGTACTTAAATGCCTTGGAATACCATTTTTAGGATGAACAATTTGTATTTGTTTGATAAAATGAGTTTCGGTATGCCATTTAGTAATTTGAAAAGTAGTGTCGCTCACTTTTTTTTCGAGAAATTTTTGTAAATGCTTTTCTTGGTAATGAACATTTAAATAATCAATTACAAACAAACCATTTGGCGATAAACTTTGAGCTATTGTTCTAATGGCATTATTATGCTCTCTTTGTGTTTTAAAGTAGCCAAAACTTGTAAATAAGTTAAATGCTACATCAAAATAATTTATCCAAAATGGCAATCTCATATCATGAGTAAAAAACTGAAGGTTATCGGTTTCAAACTGTTTTGCTTCTTGAATAGATTGTTCTGCTAAATCAATGCCAGTTACATCATAACCAAACTCTGCCAAAGCCCTGCTATGCCTACCTTTACCACATGCCACATCGAGCATTTTGCAATGCTTTTTTGGTTGAATTTGATTAATGATATTTTTTATAAATTCATTTGCCTCACCATCATCCCTATTGCTATATAAAGCATGATATTCGGGCGAGTTAAACCAATTTTTAAACCAGTTTTCTTGATTCATGGGGCGAAAATAGTTAATTAGCCAATTAGCTAATTCTACAATTTAACAATTCAACAATTTATAATTCGTCAATTTGCTAATTTGTTAGTGATGTGGTAATTGGATAATTCTAAAATTTTAAAAACTTCTTGCACTTTCTAAACTCTGAGATTATAAATTTCAATTTGCCGAATTATTTAATTGATTGCTCCAAATTTGAACTAATTCACTTAGCACTTGTACACTTTTTTTCATGTCTTTAACGCCAATCCATTCTGTTCGGCTGTGAATATTTTGCATTCCAGTAAAAATATTTGGTGATGGTAAACCCATAAAACTCATTCTGCTGCCATCAGTCCCACCACGAATAGCTTCATTTTTTGGAGAAAGATGACATTTTTCATAAGCTTTTAAAAGGTTTTGTATTAATTCGGGATGCTCGTCAATTTTTTCTTTCATGTTTCGGTATTGCTCTACAACAGAAAAATCAACTGAAGCCTCAGGATAATTTTTTAAAACTTGATGAGTAGTTTGTTGTAATAGGTTTTGATACTCTGTTAAATCATTGGTTACAAAACTTCTTATTAAAAACTCAATGGTTGCTTTTTCTGCAGTGCCATTAAAATTTAATGGATGCACAAAGCCTTCAAAACCTTCGGTAACTTCGGGAGCTAGATTGTTTTTGGGTAAAGCAGCAATAATTTCACTAGCAATTTTTATAGCATTTACCATTTTGTTTTTTGCATCTCCAGGATGTGCACTTACACCATGAATAGTGATGGTAAAAAAATTAGCACTAAAAGTAGCATCACTATAAGTAGCTATGTCGCCACCATCGAGTGTATATCCAAAATCAGCATCTAATTTTTTAAAATCAATATTATCGGCTCCCTTTCCAATTTCTTCGTCAGGGGTAAATAAAATTTTTATAGTGCCATGTTGAATTTGTGGATTAGTAACAAGATAGTTGGCTAGGTCCATAATAATAGCAACACCACTTTTGTCATCAGCACCAAGTAAGGTTTTTCCAGAAGCAGTTATAATATCTTCGCCAATATGGTTTAAAAGATATGGGTATTTTGTAGTGTTTAAAATTTGTGTTGGATCATCTGGTAAAATAATTTCTTTCCCTTGATAATTAGTATGCAAAATGGGTTGTACATTTTCGCCACTGCAATCACTTGTTGTATCCACATGGCTACAAAAACAAATTGTTGGAACTTTATGTTGTACGTTACTTGGAATAGTAGCGTATACATAACCAAAATCATCGGCATGAGCATCTTGCAAGCCTAGCGTTTGTAACTCTGTTGCCAATAAATTGCTTAAATTTTTTTGTTTGTTGGTAGATGGTACAGTTGTACTTTTTGCATCGCTTTGAGTATCAATAGTTACATATTTTAAAAATCTTTGAGCTACGGTATGTATATAATTTGGAATCATAATTTTGTTTAAAGCAAATTACGGCAATTGAATTGATTTTTTTAAACACAACCTTTTAACCTTAGGTTTGTTTTTATTTTAAGATGAATAAAAAACACAAAATTATTGTTGCAATTACTGGTGCTAGTGGCAGCATTTATGCAAAAGTATTGCTAGACAGTTTGCTACAATATAAAGATCAAGTTGAAGCAGTTGGAGTGGTAATGACTAATAATGCAAAACAAGTTTGGCAAACAGAATTAGAAAACGATGATTACACAAAATACCCTTTTACATTTTATGATAAAAATGATTTTAACGCTCCTTTTGCAAGTGGAAGTGCTAAATACACAATAATGATAGTTTGCCCTTGTAGCATGGGTATGTTAGGCAGAATTGCAAGTGGTGTAAGTGATGATTTAACAACTAGAGCAGCTGATGTTATTTTGAAAGAAAAAAGAAAACTTATTTTAGCAATTAGAGAAACGCCCTATAATCTAATTCATATTAAAAACATGGAAACCATTACGCTTGCAGGTGGAATTATTTGCCCTGCAACTCCAAGTTTTTACAGTTTGCCAAAAACATTTGATGATTTAGCAAAAACAGTAACCGATAGAATTTTAATGCTTGCTGGTATTGAAACTAAAGGGTATGAGTGGGGTGAATAATTGTAGACTAATTTTTATGCAAGTGATAAGGTTTGAATTACCATCTTTCTTAATTATGGTCTGACGCTTTAGAAGCGTCTGACCATAATTAAAATTTAACCTAATTCTTGTCAATCCCTATAATCATGGCCACAGCATTTTTATCACCAACTGGTGTGCTAAAACCAAAGCTGCCATTGCTTGCAGTAAAATTTAAATTACTAACTGCATTTCTACCAATAGCTTTATTTACTGCATTTTCAAAGCCTAAACCTTTGTTAGTGTTTACAGCATTATTTAATTGAAAAACATCTATTGGTTGAGAGCTTGTAATAATTGCCATAAAATCTTTATTACCAATATCATCAGCTTGTAAAGTTTTACCCCTTGGAAAAAGTCTGTAACCTGTGATGCCACAATATGGGCTAAACATGGTTTTTGTTGGATCTGCTTTTGTAGGGTATGGGAAAAGAACATAACTGCTACCATCTGTTTCTTTGCCTAATACATATACATAACAAGGCACTTCATTTTTAACTTCAACTTTGAAAGTGCTACCTTTTTTTATGGGTTGGGTTGTTGTAAAAATGTTACCACCACTATTTTGAAGTGAGATATACTGTTTAGTTGAACCTTCAACTAAACCAAAACTACAAGCTAAATTTTGAGCAACTGCACTACCCATTTTTGGCATAGGATCAAGGCCGTAAGCTTCACGTACAAAATGTTTAAAATCTTTATACAATACCCAGCCAATTCCATTTTTACCCCATTCTGGTCCCCAACTATTCATTATTTCAAAAGCACCACCTTCTTTTCTATCATCATATCCTATTACACACATGGCATGTCCACCAAAACCCATTTGGTTATAATCTTCATCGGTAGGATGCCAAACTTCGTTATTCATCATACCTTGCATAAAGCTTCCACCAACCATCATTCCTATAATAACAGGAACGTCTTTTGCTAAATGTTCTTTAATAGCATGAATGTCTAAACTATTGGTATTTTCATTGCCCGAAAGTCTTGTAAAGCCCAACATTTTGTATTGTGCAGCTTCGTTTAATAAACCTCCGTTGGGTTGACGTTCACAATCTTTATCTGTGTATGGAAAACGATTATCTTGTACAGCACCAACTCGAGTTAAGTTTTCCATTGCACGAATAATATAACTACCTTGACACCCATCCAATTTAATTTGGTTATACATAAACGCTGGGCTAAACGCTGTGGCATCTGGATTTTCGCCTGTACTTGCTGCTTGCAAAATGGTACGAGCTGCATAAGCACTGCTCCATGCTACACAACTACCTTGCTCGCCTTGGTTACGACGTTGTGGTGCAAAGTTTGCGAGACTTACAAATTCGGGTAATGTATTTTTAGTTTCATCAAGCCCTTCATAAACCTGGGCTTTAGCATATTCTTTTGGATCTAAAGTACTGCCTTTAGAAAAACTTTCATTATTAGTTTGATTTGTAGGAAGTACACCATTACAGCCCCCTTTAAAAAATACGAAACCACCTATAACTAGAGCTACAATTAATAGCTTTGGATTACGAATTAAAAGGTTAAGAATCATTGGTAAAAACTGAAATAACAAACCTCCTCCGCCACCTCTATTTCCACCACCACCACCTCCAGTGCTTTCATTTTCATTTGAATAATTGTCGTTATTATCATCCACCATTCTTATAGGCATAACAATTAATTTTAGGATTGCAATTTATAATATTTACTGAAAAGATTGTTTTATACTATAAAATTATTTTAATAATTTAAACAACAGTAGCATGTAAATATGTAATACACATTATTAAATACAACTTTAGTAAGTATTTGTTATAAAGTTAATATTCATTGATTTTTTATAACTAATTTCCTATAACCTCAACAATTTTGCCACTTACACCAGCTTGAATAGCATTATCGTACATGGCTTCGCAATATACTCCTGGCCAAAAATATTTACCTGGATATGCAGCTGTTAATTGTACATAATAGGTAAGTGTTTCTTTGGGATTGATTGAGAAATAATAATAAACCCTATCATCTCTTATATCCATATATTCACTTTTGCTACTTGTAAATGCACCTTCTGCATTGTATAATCTTGTGTTTAAAATTTCCCATCCACTTGGAAAAATTTGGCTCAAAGCCATTTGACTATAAACCCCTCTATTACCAGGATTTTGGATGGTAACTTTTGCTACAAAATCAGTTCCTTGTTTTAATTTAGAAATATCAATTGGTAAACCATTTTGTGAAATATAACTCACGTTTAAACCGAGCACATTTGGATTGTTTGGGTAACTGATTGAATCCATGCCAATTGGTTTACCCATATTTACAACTCTTACATAAAGCACATTACTGCCTTTATTAGTGATGTTTATATTGGCTTTTCCATTTTGCCATAAAATGTTTTGTTGCGAGATATTGTTATTAGAGTTAATGTTAACTTTTGCATTGCCTGCTATTCCTGCAGCATTAATTTTTCCATTTTTATTAAAACCACAGAATTTATTAATTGCAAGTAAAGAATAAGCAGTAGTTTGGGTACTATACCAGTTATTTTGTGAAAGCTTAGCACACAGGCGATACACAATTTGTTCAGCTTCACGTTTGCGATTTAGTAAACTTAGTGTTTCTAAAATCATAGCTTCGTCTCTTACATCACTTCCATAACTATAACCTGCATAAGTTCTTGCAGTGAAAGTATTTGGTAAGTTGCTAATGAGTTGTGTAGCAATTTGCGATTGCCCAATTAAATAATAGGCAGCTGCTAAACGCCATTTAGCTTCTGGTGTTAAAAACTTGTATTCTTTAAGCCTGTTCATAGCACCCTGTTCAGGAGCTTTTGCAAGTGCAAGTAAATACAGCCTGTATGCTTGGGTTAAATCATAGCCATACCACACAGCACCATTTGCATTCCAGTTATTAGCTTTATTTCTTTGAAATTGTTTCCATAATTGTAGCAAGTTATTATTTACGTTATAGCCTTTTGCATTGGCTTCTATTAAAAAATGACCTGCATAGTTGGTGCCCCATTCATCGCTTTCAATATTACCTGGCCAGTAGGCAAAGCCTCCTTCAGAAGTTTGAAAATTTTGTAATCTTGATATGGCCGATTTTATATTCCTTTCTACTTCTTGTTTTTTTAGTTCATCTAAGTCCATCATGTCAGATAAATAAAGCTGTGGAAATACAGCAGAAGTTGTTTGCTCTACACAACCATGTGGATATTGAATGAGATAGTTTAAACGTTTTTGTAAGTTAAACGATGGTATAGCACTCAACTCTACCATAGCTTTGCTACTACTTGCATCACCTAACATTGCAATACTTGCATTCATAGATTTGCCTGCTTGTAATACAAATTCTTGAGATTGAGTAATTAGGTTATTTGGATTACGTACTTCAATTTCAATTTCACTATAGGTGGTATAATTACCACTTTTTGCGACAACTTTAAATTTACCTATTCCTGTTGTGTTTTTTATTTTGGCTTGCAAAAAAACTTGTTGTTCTCCTGTTTTAGTAAATACAATATTTTGAGCTCCATTTGCTTCAATTAAACTATTGGTAGTAACATTTAATTGAACATTTTTTATATTACTTTCAGTTGCAAAAATTGTAATTGGAATTTTAATTTCTTCGCTTGGACCAAGTACCCTTGGCATGGTGGTTAATAGCATTAGTGGCTTTTTAACCTTCACAGCCTTTTCAGCAACTCCATAGCCATTATCACCTTTTGCAATAACCATTACCCGAACGCTTCCCATGTAATTTGGTAAAACAAATTGATGTTGTTTGTTGCTTCCATTTGATTTAAATGGCCCCATATACTGGACAACTGGTTTAAATCTATTAGCTCGTCTAGTTTTTGCAGCTAACTCAGCACTTCCATCACCACCAATAGTAAGTATTCTTTCTATTTGGCTACCCCATGCTCCTATAACATAATCATACACATCCCAACTTTTAACACCTAATGCTTCTTTTGCATAAAATGCTTGATGAGGATTTGGTGTTTTAAACCTAGTTAAGTCTAACAAACCTTCATCTACAATGGCAATACAGTATGTCATGTTTTTATTGTTTTCTTCACCAACTGTAATACTATTAGGAACCTCGGGCATAATACTTTCTGCAATTTTTATAGTTGGTTTAAGGATAGTATTTCTATCAAAAACATTTATTGGAAGTACACCATACATTCGTATGGGTAAATCGTTTATGGTTTGTGCATGTGGTTGTAATTGAGTAATATTAATGTACACGTTGGGTGTCATTTCTTTTTCAATTTTAAAGCTAAAATTTGTTTGTTGATTTTCAGTTTTTGTCCAAAAGGTTTTAATCACTTTTGTACCATTTTCAATGCTTACAAGCATTCTTCCATTTTGTGAAGATGGAATAGTAAGTTTACATTCTTCTCCAACATTGTAAGTAGTTTTATCTGAAGTAAATGAAAGCATAGAAACAGAAGAAGCATCACCTTCAGTATTTCTTGTACGCCAGTAATCGTCACTAACATAAAAAGTTGTACCTGTAGTATGCCCACTTCTTGTGTCTTTAAACAATATTAAATATCTGTTGTGATCACCTTCGGTAAATTTTAATTTGTATAAACCATTTCCATTGCTAAGGTTTATTACTTCTTTTTTAATTAGTTTATTGTATTGGTCTTGAGTAAAATTACTAAAATCATCTTCATTTCTATCCCACCACCAACGCCATTCAACTTTGTATAATTGAACTTCAACAGCAGTATTGCCTACTGATGCAGTACCATTTGTATTTACATCTGCAAGTTGAATAGTATGTGTAGAATTATTATTTAAGTAACCCCATGAATTCGAACTTTTGGGCATTTTTAATCCAATATATGAATTGTAAGGATGATATGGAATGCTTACATTATCAATACTAAAATTACCACCAGGCTCAAATACTTTAACCATCAAATTTGCAAGTAACATGCCTGGAGCATTAGCCCCTGCGTTAAAGTTTGGATTAATAATAGCTTCTCCATTTGAGTTTAAAGCACCATCAAAAATTGTTTTTGAAATATTGCTATAATTAGCAGTTGGGTTGTCGAATACAAATTCTTTGTAATTATCAAATGAGGTAGTTTTTTTATACAACTGTGCATCAACTCTTGCCTTTAAATTTTGTGCATTGGCCCCAAATAACCACTTTGCATTTAATGCAATATTGTTGATAGTATTTTTTCCAATTGAAGTAGCACCATTAAAGTTTAAATCAATTTTTAAACGGTTTGGCATTACTGTTTCAATTTTTAATACTTTATCGAACACTGAGCCGCCACACTTTATTTTGCACATCCAATTTCCTGTTGGAGCATTTGCATCTGTTGCAGTTTTAAATACATTGAAACCATTGTTATCATTGATTTGTATTAAACGTTTATAAATTTGCCCTTTTGGATTTAGGAGTTCCATTTCTATGGGATGCCCTTTTGGTAGTTTATTATCTTTATCTTCAATCATACAAGTGATAAATAAGCTATCACCTGGTCTCCAAACACCTCTTTCTCCAAAAACAAATCCTTTAATTCCATTTTTGTAAACAGCACCATCAACATTAAATTTTGATAATGGTAAGCTACTGCCATCATCTACTTTGAGATAACTTTTTTCGTTACCCTTTTTTGCAACAATTAAAAAAGGTTTTCTTTTTAAATCAATTACTGTAATACCATCGCTGTTTGTAAATCCTTTACCAATAATTTGTTGTTGATAATCTAAAGCTGTGATTTGAACACCACTTAATGGGTTGGTTGAAATAATATCGTTTGTTGCAACAAATAAGCTATTGTTATTATTGCGTTTTGCAACTACACCTATGTTGGTGCTTAAAATATTTCTACTTGCAAATCTCTCTTTGTTATAAAATGCTTTACTGCAAGGGTTATCACGTTGTTGCCAATTATATCCATAAGGATAGTAATCTTCGTATCTATTCCAAAAAGCATCTTCTTCATCAATCTCATCTGAATTTTCGGAATTGTAATATTCTTCTTCGTCTTCATTTTCACTATTTTCTTTATCTGGATCTACAGTACAAGTGTATAATGAATACGAAGGTCTAAAACCAATTCTAATTCTATACATTGCCCCTTGTTCGGCCTTTATGTATTTGTCTATATCTAACGAAAATTTATTTTTCTTATGGAGATTAATGCTTTTGTCATCATCTAGTTTTATTGTTGCTTCAACTGTTGGTTTAGCAACCCTTCTTAAATCATTTTCACCATCTAAAGCATTACTTTGAAAAAATTGATGAATGTTATTTTCATAAATTTTTATAATAGTTACATCAACAGCTTTTAGATTTATAGCTTCAAACGGAAGCACTATTTTACCTCCACTGTTTGGTAAAATCACACCTTTACCATGAATTTTTACACTTGGCAATCTATTTTCAAAAAATATATTGGCAGCAAATGATTTTGTAAGTTTATCGCTCCATTGGTTTTGTATACCTTCACTTACGTTTACTGTGTAATTACCTTCTAATCGACCACTTGCATAAACTTTTACTTCACTACCTAAAATAGTGTAACTAATGTTTTCTTGATTGCTCATACTAATTAAACCATCTAATTGCTGACCAATCATTAGGGGGTCGCTAAATTGCACTAAAGCATATTGTTCGTTCTCTTGTTCAGCCTTTACACTTAGTACTTTAAAGTCGCCAATTGCTGGCACTGCTATTTCTTTTTTATCTTCAATTGTTGCACCTATTGGTGCACCATTCCATTGTATTAAAAGTGTTTGAGCGTCGTTACTTCTTTTAATATTTTCAATAGTATAGTTATACGATTTATTAGTTTCGTTATGTTGCCATTTTATTGTTAATGGAGCACCATTAATTGTGGCAAAAAGAATTTTTTCAATTAGTTTACTGTCTTCAACATCAGCAGTTGCGATGCTTCCTGATAGTTGCATGGTTTCTTTGTTTATAGCAACTAAGCCATTTTCAGTCACTTCAATATTTGGTTTTGCAGTTTTAATATTGAATTCGAAATGTTTGAATTTGCTAGGAACATTCAATACTTTTCCTAATTTAAAAGTTACCGAATACAATTTGTCTTTTTCTAAATCTTCAGCAGGTTTAAACTCAATTGTTCTTGCATCAACCCAAAAGGCTTTGCCTTTTACTTTGGGCGAGAAATTAAATAAATCTTCATTAACTGTTTCATTCAAAGTATGTGCAACACTAGCATCGGTTGCAAGTTGAATTTTAATACTAGATTTTTTGCTGATAATGCCAGATGTGTAAGCATCTATATACTTACTAAACTCTGGATTTATGGCAGTGATTTTGTTTTTTTTACAACTTGAAAATATTGAAACAAAAAGGGCTAAAACAATTGTAAATCGTTTTATTTTGGTTAGGTGGTGGAAAATTTCCATATTATGTAGCAATTTTTTTAAGGTGTTAATTGCTTGTATAAAACTATCGTTTTTTTTGATATATAATACAATAAAACTTTTGTTAAATTTTTTCCAATGTTCTTAGGCATTAAACTATAACTTGTTTATTTTTGATAAAAAATTTAGCAAAATGATTAAGCATTTGCATATTACAAACTATGTTTTAATTGATGCCGTTGATATAAATTTTACTCAACAGTTAAACATTATTACAGGTGAAACAGGTGCAGGAAAAAGCATTGTAATGGGGGCTTTGAGTTTAATTTTAGGCGACCGTGCCGATGCTAGTGTTTTAGTAAATAAAGAAAAAAAATGTGTAGTTGAAGGTTGTTTTAGTATTGCTAAAAATAACCAAGTTAAGCAAATAGTTCATGAAATGGAAATTGATTTAGAGGATGAACTGTTAATAAGAAGAGAAATTGCAGCAAACGGCAAATCAAGAGCTTTTATAAATGATACACCCGTTAACCTTACACAGTTAAAACAAGTAACTAGTTTGTTGGTTGATTTGCATCAGCAATTTGATACTTTAAGTTTAGGTAATGAAACATTTCAACAAGAAATTGTAGATGCTCTTGCAAATAATCAATCATTATTATCTAGTTATAAACAACATTTTAAACAATGGCAATTAGCCAAAAAAGAACTTTTTGAGCTAGAACAGCAAAAGATTGCCTTTGAAAAAGAAAAAGATTATAATCAATTTTTGTATGATGAGCTTAGTGATTTGAATCTCTCAGAAAATGAACTTGAGAAAATAGATGCAGAATTGCAAATGTTGAATAATGCTGAGTTGATAAAGCAAAATTTAAGTAGTATTTATTTTGCTTATAAAGAAGCAGAACAGCCTTTACTAAGTGTAATTAAACAGCAAATTCAACAACTGCAACACACGGCTAAACACTTAAATTCATTAGAGTCTACTGCAACAAGATTACAGCAAGTATATGTTGAACTGCAAGACATTGTTGATGAAATTGAAGCTAGCAACGAAACCATAAATTTTGATGAAAAAAGAATTGAAATTTTAAATGATAAACTTACTATTGGCTACAGGTTACTTAAAAAGCATAATGTAACAACTACGAACGACCTTTTGAATATTAAACAAAGCCTTGAACAAAAACTCACTGCAGTTTTAAAAATTGATGAAGCTATCATAACCCAAAAAAATGATTGTGAAAAAATGCAAGAAAAGTTGTTTAAAGAGGCTTCTTTAATTTCAAATAATAGAAAAAAGCAACAGGAGTTTATTGAACAAAATGTAAATGCTTTGTTGCATAAAGTAGGTATGCCAAATGCAGCCTTTGTTGTAGATATTGCCACAAACTCCACATTACACCATAATGGAATAGATACAATTAACTTTTTATTTGATGCCAACAATAGCAAGAGATTTGAACCCATAAGTAAAGTTGCAAGTGGAGGAGAATTAAGTAGATTGATGCTTTGTATAAAAAGTTTAGTAGCAAAAATGATTGAATTGCCAACTTTAATTTTTGATGAAATTGATACAGGAATAAGTGGTGAAGCTGCAAAGCAAGTAGGCATTATATTGCAAGATTTAGCTAATGCTATGCAAATAATTTGTATTACACATCAACCTCAAATTGCTGCTAAAGCATTTACCCATTTATTTGTTTACAAAGCAGTGGAAGATAACAACATAAAAACAAGAATTAAGCAGTTGACAAAAGATGAAAGTATTGTGAATATTGCAAAAATGTTAAGTGGCGACAATCCTAGTGAGGCAGCCATACTTAATGTAAAAGAAATGATGAATTAACTTTAATCTGCAACAAAAAATGTTTTAGTTAAGATTTATTTTCCTTTGAAAACTGGTTTTCTTTTCTCTAAAAAAGCGGCCACACCTTCGTTATAATCGTAAGTATTAGCACTTAGTTGTTGTAGTTTATCTTCAAGGAGTAATTGTTGCTCAAAATTATTTGTAAGGCTGTCATTCAGAGCTTGTTTTGTAAATGCTAATGCCTTGGTTGGCATCTGAGCTAATGCTTGAGCAATTTTTTTACTTTCAATTTCAAAATCTTCTGAGGTAAATACTTTGTATAACATACCCATTTGTAAAGCTTCAGTTGCTTCAATTTTATCGCCCAACATCATTAATGCACTAGCTTTTTGAAAGCCAATTAATCTTGGTAAAATAAATGTTCCACCGCTATCAGGTATTAATCCTATTTTGCTAAAAGCTTGAATAAAACTTGCATGGTTAATACTTACCACAATATCTCCTTGTAAAGCAATGTTGGCTCCTGCACCTGCAGCAACACCATTTACAGCTACTACGATTGGCTTAGGTAAGTTTCGCATTTTCATTACAATAGGATTGTAATGCTCGCTTAAAATTTGTGCTAACGTTGGAGCATTTTCACCTACAAGTTCAGCTAAATCTTGTCCTGCAGAAAATGCTTTTCCATTTCCAGTTAAATAAATACATCTTATGTTTTCATCTAAGGAGCAATCGTCTAAAATTTGTTGTAAACGCAATGCCATCTCTCTGTTGAAAGCATTAAATTTTTCTGGACGATTTAAGGTGATAAATGCAATACCTTCTTTTTTTTCTAATAATACAGAAGACATGATGATAAACTTTATGTATAAAATTTTAATTAATTGCCCAATCAATTATTTGATTAGCATATTCTTTTTTGTATGGTGTAGCTATACGAATATAATTATCTGTATAACCTTCCATCATACCATTTTTTATGCTGTCTTCAAACAATACTTTTCTCGACTGCCCTAAAAACTGCTGATTAAAATATTGTTGCTTCATATAACTCAAATTGCGTAGTTGTTTATTCCGTTCATTTCGAGTGTTAATAGGTACAATATTTTGCATATTGGCAGCTAAGGTATTGTCTCTTTCACTGTAAGTAAATACGTGTAAGTACGATACATCAAGGCTATGCAAAAAATCGAATGTTTCTTTAAATAAATCATCTGTTTCACCAGGAAAACCAACAATCACATCAACACCAATACTAGCGTGAGGCATAAGTAATTTTATAGTATTAACACGTTGTGTATACAGTTCTCTTTTGTATCTCCTCCGCATCAAGCCTAATATTTTATTACTTCCACTTTGCAATGGAATATGAAAATGTGGCATAAATTTTTGACTGTTTGCCACAAATTCAATGATTTCAGTGTGTAATAAATTGGGCTCTATAGATGATATTCGATATCGTTCAATACCTTCAACTTTATCTAATTCTTTAATCAATTTAAAAAAATCTTCCGAATAATTTTCATCACCATTTGGCCCTTTTCCAAAATCTCCAAGATTTACACCTGTTAATACAATTTCTTTTACTCCATTTGCAGCCAAATTTTCAGCATTTTTTACTACATTTTCAATGCTATCACTTCTACTTTTTCCTCTTGCTTGTGGTATTGTACAAAAGCTGCAACTATAATCACAACCATCTTGAACTTTTAAGAAAGTTCTTGTTCTGTCGTTTAGGGAGAAAGAAGCGTTAAATCCTGTTACTTCTTCAATATCACAGCTACAAACTTTAGCTGTATCTGTTTTGGTGTAATTATTTAAATGTTGTACAAGATTAAATTTTTCAGCAGCACCAAGTACTAAATCTACGCCAGGTATTTCGGCAATTTCTTTAGGCTTTAGTTGAGCATAACAACCAGTAATTACAACTACACTTTCGGGATTTTTTTTGTTAATTCTACGAACAAGTTGCCTACATTCTTTATCAGCATTGTTTGTAACACTACAAGTGTTAATTACATATACATCTGCACTTTCTGAAAAATCTTTTTTCTCGTATCCTTCGTTTTCTAAAAGACGACTGATTGAAGATGTTTCAGAAAAATTAAGCTTGCAACCTAATGTATGAAATGCTACTGATTTTTTTTGCATAAACTATGCAAAGGTAGGTGCAAGAAACAATTGAAATTATTGAATTCAAAAATTGCAATAAAATTTATTTGGATTTTTAATTTGAAAGCCTACTTTTGCACTCCATAAAAAACGGGAGGTAGTTCAGCCCGGTAGAATACCTGGTTTGGGACCAGGGGGTCGCAGGTTCGAATCCTGTCCTCCCGACAAAAGCCACTCAAATTGAGTGGCTTTTTTGTGCTCCAACTTTCATTATTTAGTTAGCTTCTTTGCTTTTTGAAAATGTTTAATGGAAAGTTGAATGATGCCTAGAAACTAAAAAAGCACTCATTAACTTCTTTTAAAAGAATGAATGCTTTTAATATAAAATTGAAAATAATCTTGTGAAAACTAATGTAAGTTGGCGTATAAATTAGGGTAATCACTAATTAAGCCATCTACGCCAAGGTTTTTAAGTGATTGCATAGTGCTTAAATTATTTACAGTCCATGGAATAACTTTTATATTATTAGCATGGCAGTATTGAATCAAATTAGCATCTACATGACTATAATGAGGAGAATAAATTGTTGGGGAAAATCCTAAATTTTGAATCCTTGTTGCTACAGAAATTTGCTTATCACCTTCATAAAGGTAAGCTACAGATAAGTTTGGATATTTATTATGTAAGTATTGAAGCACCCTTGTATCAAAGCTTTGTATCGTGGTTTTTGTTAGTAATTGTTTGTTTTTTAAAACAGTCATTACCCTTTCGCAATATTCAGCAACTAAGGGGTGAAATAACCTATCAGTTTGTGGAGTTGATTTTATTTCAATATTATATTTAATGTTATTTACAATGTTTTTTGATTTACAATGATTATTTACAGCATCAATTACATCAAATAGTAAAGGTTTTATGGCAGCCATTTTTTGTTGTTGTAAAAATCTTGGATGAGGCTTTAAACCAACATCATAAGTTTTAACAGTTGCATAACTCATTTTGTAAATATTAAGGTTCTTCTCTTCACTACTATCAACATACTGACCATTTGCTTTGGTTGAAATTTCGTGATTAAAATAGGATTCGTGTGAAAGAATTACCCCATTATCTTGTGTTATTACAACATCCATTTCCAAAGTATTAACACCTAAATCAATGGCATGCAACATGGCAGCGATTGTATTTTCTGGCATCAAACCACGGCAACCTCTATGTCCTTGTAAATCAAAGTTTGAAATATTTTGATTGCTTTTTTTTACAAATGAAAATATCATAATGATTGTAACTAGGCTGACAAGTGAAACTATTAACTTTTTCATATCTCAAAAATATTGAATAAAACATTAAACATCCAATCCAAAGTTGCATGTGAATAATATTCAAGTATTAATTACTAGTTTCAACTTAAAAGTAAATATTTATTTTCGCAACCATTTTAAGATTATGATTTGTAAAGAAGTAACAACTATTGATGATAAAAAAAAGTTTCTGGAAATTGCTGTGGAATTAAACAAGCATAATCCATGTTATATACGGCCTCTCGATAATGATATTGAAAAAATATTTAATCCAGCACTAAACAAAAGTTTTAAGTATGGTAAATTAATAAGATGGATTTTGCAATCTAACGACGGCAAAGTACTTGGAAGAATTGCTGCATTTACAAGCGAAAAATATATAAATAAAGGAACAGATTTTAAAACTGGCGGTGTTGGTTTTTTTGAATGTGTTAATGATATTCAAGCTTCTAACTTTTTATTTGATACTGCTAAAAAATGGTTAATTGAGCAAGGTTGCGAAGCCATGGATGGGCCAATAAACTTTGGCGATAGAGATAGTTGGTGGGGGTTACTAGTGGAAGGCTTTGATGTAGAACCTGTTGTAGGAATGCCTTTTAATCCAAGATATTATGAATCTTTATTCGAGGCTTATGGATTTAAAAACTACTATAATCAATATTGGTTTAAAATGGAGGTTGATGATGATTTGCCTCCAAGATTTCAAGAACGTTATGCAAGGTTTGCTGCTAAAAATGATTACACAGCAAAACATGCAGATTTAAAGTATTTAGATAAGTATGCTCAAGATTTTGCAACAGTTTATAATGCAGCATGGGCACAACATGGTGAAGGGAAGGAGATTTCTAAAGATGAAGTTGTGAAACTTTTTAAAACCTTAAAACCAATAATGGATGAACGTGTTATTTGGTTTGCCTATTATAAAGATGAGCCAATAGCTATGTTCATAAATATTCCAGATGTAAATCAATATTTTAAGCATTTTAATGGAAAGCTTGGTATAGTTGAAAAGATTCGATTAATTTGGATGAAATATACTATGAAGCGTAAGAAATTAGTAGGACTAGCTTTTGGTGTAGTACCAAAATATCAAGCATTGGGTATTGATAGTTTTTTAATACAAGCTTGTGGTAATTTAATTCAAAACAAAAACTGGTTTGGACAATATGAAATGGGTTGGGCAGGTGATTGGAATCCTAAAATGCACAACATTTATAAAAGCCTTGGTGGAAGCCAAAGTAGAAGAATGGTAACTTTTAGATACATTTTTGATGAGCAAAAAAATCCATTTGAGCGTCATCCTGTGATGGATTATAAATAATATATTAATTGCAAAAAATTTTAATTATACAAACTGCTTTTATTGGTGATGTTGTGTTGGCTACAGGCATTGTAGAAAAACTTCATCAAACCTATCCTAATGCAGTTATAGATTTTTTATTACGAAAAGGTAACGAAACCCTATTTGCTAATCATCCATTTATTGGCGAAGTATTGGTGTGGGATAAAAAAGGCAGTAAGTACAAAAATTTGTTGCATATATTACTTAAAATAAGACGAAAAAAATATGATGTTCTAGTAAATGTACAGCGATTTGCTGCAACAGGATTTTTAACAGCTTTCTCAAAGGCTAAATTAAAAATTGGATTTGATAAAAATCCCTTTAGCTTTTTATTTGACATTAAAGTTAAACATACTGTTAGTAATGAACACAAACCTTTGCACGAAATAGAGCGAAATCAATTTTTAATTTCATCAATTGCCCAAGGAAAAGCTTTTAATCCAAAGCTTTACCCTAGTGCTACAGATTTTGATTTTGTAAAAAAATATAAGCACGAAGATTATATATGTATAGCACCTGCTAGCGTTTGGTATACAAAACAATTTGCAAAAGAAAAATGGGTAGAGTTAATTTGTAATCTACCTTCTAATTATGCTATTTATTTGTTGGGAGCACCAAGTGATATGAGTTTATGTGAAGAAATTATTGCTTTATCTCAAAACTTAAAATGTAAAAATTTAGCCGGCAAGCTTACTTTTTTACAATCAGCAGCTTTACAAAAAGATGCTGTAATGAATTATGTGAATGACTCAGCACCAATGCATTTTGCAAGTGCAGTAAATGCAAAAGTTACTGCTATTTATTGTAGTACATTGCCTAGTTTTGGTTTTGGACCTTTGAGTGATGAAAGTTATGTAGTACAAACATCAGAAAAATTGAGTTGCAAACCTTGTGGTTTGCATGGCAAAGCAAGCTGTCCTCAAGAGCATTTCAAATGTTGTTCAACCATAAAAGTAGAACAATTGATTAATACTTTATCCACTAAAGAAAATAGATAACCGTTAGAAAAATGGTAAAAAATTTCATCATATTATTTTTATTTTTTGGTAATGTATTATTTGCACAAAATAGTTTTGTGCAAGACCAACGATTGTATGTAAGAGTTGATAATGCATTTAAGCAACGAGAAGATTCTTTGAAAAAACAGTTTAAAAAGCAAGAACTTCAATGGCCACCAAAGCAAATGTATTTGCGTAGTTTTAAATATGATAGTCAACTCGAGGTTTGGATTAAAAACAATGGTAGCGATACTTTTAGTTTTTTTAAAACATATAAAGTTTGTGCATTAAGTGGTGCTATGGGACCAAAACGAATAGAAGGAGATTATCAAGTGCCAGAAGGTTTTTATCATATAAATGCATTTAATCCAAAAAGTATGTACCACTTGGCATTAAGTGTAAATTATCCTAATGCTAGCGATGCTATACTGAGTGACACAATAAATCCTGGTGGAGAAATTTTTATACATGGCGGATGTATTACTGTTGGATGTATACCTATAAAAGATAATCAAATTGAAGAATTATATGTGTTATCATCAATAGTAAAAAACGAGGGACAAGATTTTATACCTGTTCATATTTTTCCAGTTCAATACAACAACAAAAAAAGTTTAACCTATCTTGCAATGCAGATAAAAGACAACAAAGAATATTTAAAATTTGTTGAGAACATTCAACAGGTGTACGACTATTTTAATCTTTATAAAAAATTACCAGTAATTGGTGTTTCTTCTTTGGGCGAATATGTGCTTTTGAAGTAATAATAATTCATTTACTTAAGTTTTAAAAAACAATAATGCAAAACGATATTAAAAAAATTTCTGTTCATGAACTAGGGTATAACTTTATAAATAAAGAATATATACCTGAAGGTAAAACTGAATATTACCTTAGAGATATTCAAAATAGAAGTGGTATTGATTATAGAAAACTTACTGCATTTGAAATTGAGTTATTAGTTCGAAATAGAAACACAAGTGATGATTGGAATAATATTCTTGTTGGTGATGCTTTTAATCCAGAACTTGTAAGAAATTGCAAGTTTTATGGTTTAATACGCATTGGTAAACTTGAACCTTTTTGTTTAGTATTTAGCGACTTAAAATTACCAGTTGGTTTATATAATAGTACAATTATAAGTTGTGATATTGGCGACAATGTAGTTGTAGAAAACGTGCATTATTTATCGCATTATATACTTGGAAACGAAGTGATTTTAAGTAATGTAAATGAAATGATAACCACCAACCATAGTAAATTTGGTAATGGAATTGTAAAACAAGGTGAAAATGAAAGTATTAGAATTTGGCTAGAACTATGTAATGAAAATGGTGGTCGAAAAGTAATGCCATTTGTAAGTATGCAACCTGCTGATGCTTATTTATGGAGTAAATATAGAGACGATGAAAAATTACTTAATCAATTTAGAAAATTTACAGAAGAGGAGTACAAAAATCACCGAGGATACTATGGTAAAATTGGCGATAGAACTGTAATAAAAAATACAGAAATTATAAAAGATGTTTGGATTGGTTCTGATGCCTATATAAAAGGAGCTAACAAACTAAAAAACATTACTATTAATAGTGGAAAAGAAGGTAAAACGCAAATAGGTGAGGGCGTTGAGTTGGTAAATGGTATAGTAGGTTATGGCTGCAGAGTTTTTTATGGAGCAAAGGGAGTACGATTTGTAATGGCAGCTCATTCACAATTAAAATATGGAGCAAGGTTAATAAACAGTTACTTGGGGCATAACTCTACCATTTCTTGTTGTGAAGTATTAAATGCATTGATTTTTCCTTTTCACGAACAACACCATAATAATTCTTTTTTATGTGCAGCATTGATTAAAGGGCAAAGCAATATGGCTGCAGGTGCTACTGTTGGCAGTAATCATAATTCAAGAGGTGCAGATGGTGAAATCATTGCTGGTAGAGGCTTTTGGCCAGGATTGTGTGTTAGTTTAAAACACAATAGTAAATTTGCAAGTTTTGTAATTATTGCTAAAGGTGATTATAGTAATGAAATTGATGTGCCACTTCCTTTTACTTTAGTTGCTAATAACGATGGTGATAATAGCTTAACCATTATGCCAGCATATTGGTTTATGTACAACATGTATGCATTAGCACGAAATAGTTTTAAATATGCTTCACGTGATAATCGTAAAGAAAAAAAGCAAATTTTCGAAACAAATTATTTAGCTCCAGATACCATAAATGAAATTGTGGATGCATTAGCTTTTCTTGAATATTATGCAGGATATACTTGGTATTCACAAAATAGTAAAAATGTTACCAAACAACAAATTGTTAAAAAAGGGAAAGATTTACTTAATGCCAATGATGAATTTTGTAATCAAATAAAACTCCCAGCCGGCATTATTGAAAATAGTAAACGTACTGTTGTTATTGCAAAAGCTGCAAAAGCATATCATATATACAAGCAGTTAATTAATTTATATGTAGCACAAAATATTGTAGATGCTTATTTAACTGCAACCTATAAAAAGCCAGCAGATTTTTTAGCAAATATTCCAACAAGCAATAATGATATTAACTGGGAAAATATTGGTGGACAATTAATGCCTAGCAAAGCTGTTGCTAATTTAAAACAACGAATTGTTAATAACAAAATTTCTTGTTGGGATCAAGTTCATGATTATTACCAAGTTAAATCTGAAACTTATAAGGCAGATGTTTTGCAACATGCTGTAAATGTGTTTTGTAAGTTCAATAAACTTAAAAATTTAACTAGCGAAAATTTAATTGAAATTTTACAACAAGCACTCGAAACAAAAACATGGCTTACAAAAAGTGTTTATGAGTCTAGAGAAAAAGATTATACCAATCCATTTAGAAAAATGGTGTATGATACCAATGAAGAAATGAATATGGTATTGGGTAAGTTAGAGGATAATACATTTATTGTGGAGGAGCAAGAACGGTTAAAACAATTTACATCACAAGTAAATTTATTAATAAAATTGCTCTATAAAGCTTAAAGATTGTTCCAAATTTTCCAGTTTTCTTCTGCCTGAAACACAAGCATATCATAGCCATTTACAACAGCTGCTTTTTGGTTAATTCCTTTTTGCATAAATGCAGTTGTAGAAGGGTTGTACACCAAATCAAATAGTAAATGTTCCTCATTTAAAAATTCATAAGGTATTTCTGGAAAACTTTCAATATTTGGATAAGTGCCAAGAGGTGTAGTGTTAATAATCAGTTTTCTATCAGTAATTATAGTTTTGTTTAGTGCATTGTAAGTTAATTGATTTTTATCTTTCGCTTCGCGAGACACGAACTCTACTGCAATATTCAGCTTTTGCAATACATACTCAACAGCTGCAGCAGCACCTCCAGTGCCTAGAATTAAAGCTTTTTTGTGGTTGGGTTTAAGATGTTGTAACAAGCTTTTTTCAAAGCCCAACACATCTGTATTAAAACCTTTTAATACGCCATTATTAAATGTGATACAATTACAGGCACCCAAAATTTTTACAACATCATCTACTTCGTTTAAATAGGGGATAACCTGTTTTTTATAGGGAATAGTTACTGCTAATCCCTTTAGGTTTTTTGTAGCTGCTATATTTTTAAATTCATTTATTGATGGTATGCTATACAATTCAAAATTGGCATCCACAATGTTTTCTGCTGCAAACTTTGCATCAAAATATTTTTTAGAAAAGCTATGTGTAAGTGGATAACCTATTAATCCAAAAACATGATGATTCATACCAGTATTAAATTAAAATGGTTTGCTAAAAGCAAACCATTTTAAAGAGTTTATTTATTTAAATATAATTCAAAAGTATCACCTCTTAAGCCAACTCTCATTGCCTCTAGTGCTATTACTTCGTTTGGTGCAATATTTCCAAGGTTTACATTACAACCAATTAATTCTAAAAAGTATAATTGTTGTGCTTTTTGAGGAGCTTCCCATAAAATTTTTTCTGCAGGAATTTGTGTTAAAATTTCTTGCACTAAACCTTCTCTTACTTCTCCACTTCCTCTATAAATACCCACATTACCAGCTTCTCTAGCTTCTGCAATTACGTAAGATGAGCCAGCTTCTAACTCTGCTCTCATTAACTCAATCCATTTGTATGGTGGAATAATGTGAGCTGCATCTTTACTTCCCACTTCACTCAATACAGTTCCATGTTGAGTAAGTTTTTCGATATACCCACATTTTTCTGTGTGTGGAATTGTAATACTGCCATCGCTAACTTCCATGTATTCAATCCCATAATCTTTACACATGGCAATATAATCGTCGAATTGGTTACGTATTAAAAATGCTTCAAACAATGTACCACCAAAATAAATTGGCATTCCTGCTTCTTTATAAACTTCAATTTTTTCTCTAAGATTTGGTGTAACATACGATGTTCCAAAGCCAAGTTTTACAATGTCAACATGTGGATTACTTATACTTAAAAAATTCTTTACTTCTGCAATACTCAATCCTTTATCCATAACCATTGTTATACCATTATTACGTGGTTTAACATTACGGTCGGGCATTTGTGTTAAATTAAAGTTCATATATCTACATCATTTTTTAAAGTTGCAAATGTAACTATTTAACACAAAAAATTGCCTTTTTTTGAATTGCAAATCAATACTTTGTAAGTTATTTTGCTTACTTAAAAATTACTGTGCCTAATTGTTTTGTAATTTCACGCTCAATTTCTTTGAGATGTTGGTGAACTTCAATCAAAGTTTTTTGTTCCTCAAAAGTTTTTGCTGTTTCTAATTCTGCTTGATTTTGATCAAACATTTTTTTAATTTTTCTAAGTTTAAAATAGTTTAAACTCATATTAACATCTTGCAAGCTTACGTCTCTTGTTGTAATATTTAAGCCTTCAATAACATTGTCCCAGTTGCTACTTAACTCATGTGGAAACATGGTAATACTTGTAACTAAGTTAGCCATTTCTTTATTTTCACTGTGTGTAAATGTTTTAATGTTGGGCTGTTCATTAGCTATAAATTTTTCTTTATACATCTGATATATTTGCTCTAGTAATGGGTTATCAAAAGCAAAAGCATCAAGGTCTTCAAAAATATGCGTTGCTATTAAGGTTGATTGATTCCAAGGTTTTAAACCATGTTCTAATAAAACTCTTATAACGTTTTTCTCATGCAGTTCATCAACGTTGGTAACAAAATCTTTGTCTGTATGCTGATCTTCAAAAGCAATGTTATTGATATTTAAATCATCATAAGTACTAGTGTTTTGTTTTTTTATTTCCTTTTCAACCTTATCTCGTTTGTATTTATTTACTAACTGAATAAGCCCACCTTCATCTATTTTTAGTATTTGACTACATTGCTTTATATAGGCTTGTTGCTTTGTAAAATCTTCAATTCTATTAAGCTTGCTAAGTGTTTCAGCAATATTGTTTACTGCATCATTTTTAAGTTGAATATCGTTTCCTGCATCTTTAAGCATCACTTCTAGCTTAAAAATGATAAAATCTTTTTTGTTATTTTTTACAAACTCATTAAATGCTGTTGTGCCTATTTTATTTACATAGCTATCAGGGTCTTCATTATCGGGTATCAACACAAGTTTTACTTGTAAGCCTTCTTCAACAGCCATGTCTAAGCCACGTAAAGCAGCTTTTACACCAGCATTATCGCCATCATAAATTATAGTAAGGTTGTTGGTGTATTTTTTTATGATTCTAAGTTGATCTTGCGTTAAACTTGTACCTCCGCTTGCCACTACATTTTCAATTCCTGCTTGGTGTAAGCTGATAACGTCTGTATAACCTTCAACCAACAAACATTCATTTAACTTGTCTATCGCTTGGCGTGCAAAATAGCTTCCATATAAAACTTTACTTTTTGTATAGATGTCATTTTCAGGTGTGTTAATATACTTTGGAGCCTTATCATTTTTTCCAATTATCCTAGCACCAAAACCAATAATCTTGCCTGTATTATTATGTATCGGAAAAATTATTCTACCTCTGTAGTTATCAACCCATTCTTCCGTGTTTCGTTCAACTACCAATCCTGTTTTAGCAAATATTTCCTTATTAAACTGCTGCTTAATAAGTGTGTTTGCAAGTAAATTTTTTTCTTGAGGATTATAACCTAGTTGAAATTTATGTATTATTTCATCTCTAAATCCACGTTCTTTTAAATAGCTTAAAGCATTTGTTTTGCCTTCATCTTGTTGCCAAAGAAAATTAGTGAAAAACTGTTGGGCAAAGCTGTTGATGATGTATAAACTGTCGCTTGTTTGTTGAGCAATTTTTTGTTCAGGCGTTTGTTCGGTTTCTTCAACTTCTATATTGTATCTTTTAGCTAGCCATTTTAGAGCTTCAACATAACTTAATTTATCATGCTCCATTAAAAACGTTATGGTGTTGCCGCTTTTTCCACATCCAAAACATTTATAAATTTCTTTAGCAGGCGAAACAGTAAATGATGGAGATTTTTCGTTATGAAAAGGGCAATTACCTATATAGTTTACACCTCTTTTTTTTAGCTTAACATATTCACCTACAACATCTATAATGTCGATTCTATTTTTAATTTGTTCTATAGACGAAGGTGTAATCAAAGTTATTATTGATGATTGATTTAGTATTTATGCTCTTACAAAATTTGTTATTAACTAAAAGTTTAAAACATGATTATTGTAATGCACCAGAATCCATTAGTTTTCCCAATTCAGTTTTTAGCATTCTGCTAGGATATCGATTAATTACAATAAAATCGTGTGTAGCCATTACTACGGCTGTTCCATAATCTTTAGAAATTTGAAACAGTAATTGCATAATTTCATCACTAGTTTCAGGGTCGAGGTTTCCGGTTGGTTCGTCAGCTAAAATTAGTTTAGGGCTGTTTAATAGTGCTCTTGCAATATCAACTCTCTGTTGTTCGCCACCACTCATTTCGTATGGCATTTTAAATGCTTTTGTTTTAAGACCAACTTTATCTAAAACATCATTAATTTTTTCTTCCATTAATTTTTCATCTTTCCAACCTGTTGCTTTTAATACAAACTTTAAATTGTCATGTACATTTCTATCGGTTAACAATTGAAAATCCTGAAAAACCACGCCCAAATTTCTTCTTAAAAATGGCACTTTTTTCCAATCCATTTGTCTAAGATCAAATCCCACTATTGATGCACTTCCTTCTTTAAGAGGTAGTTCTCCATATAAAGTTTTAAGCAAGCTACTTTTTCCTGTTCCAGTTTTGCCTACTAAATACACAAATTCGCTTTTTTTAATTTCAAAGTTTACATCCTTTAAAATTAAATTTTGTCCTTGGTAAATATTTACCCCACGCATACTCACTATAGCATCACTCATATATCAAAAATTTAAAATATTCTTAAGTGTGTAAAGTTAATCAACCAGTTTACAAAAACGAAATTTTAGTTTTTCAGTTAATTTCTGTAAGAATAACTTTACAACTAGCAATCACTTTTCCACCCAATTTTTTTTTGGTGTTATATTTTATCCAGCTTTTTACATTTGTAAGGTAAAGTTTAAAACATAACTACAATTCATGTATAAATTATATTATTTTATTTTTTTATCGGTGGTTTTTTGTTTCTGCTCTAATTCGCCTTCAATTTTTAGTAATGAAAAAGGTACACCTAGTAGTGCATTTTTATTTAACCCAATTACTGAGTCGCAAAAAGAATATTATTTGCAACAACTTTATCCATTATATCAAAATGTATTGTTAAATAGTGGATTTCATGGAGGTATCATCATTGCAAAAAATGGGCAAATAATTTTTGAAGATTATAGAGGAATTTATAATAATACTACAAAAGCATTGATTACAGCCTCAACTCCATTGCACATTGCAAGTGTATCTAAAACTTTTACTGCAATGACTATTTTGAAATTAATGGAAGAAGGAAAAATAGATATTGATAATGAAGTAAAACTTTATATACCAAGCTTTCCATACACAGGTATTACGGTTAAAATGTTACTAAATCATAGAAGTGGTTTGAGCAATTATGTATACGATTTAGATGGTACTGTTACAGTAACTTATAAAAAGAAAAATAGGAGAGGAAAATGGATAACTTACAACAAAACAGTTAAAGACAATACAATACCTAATAAGCTTTTATCTAATGATGATGTTTTAATGGCAATTGCTCAAAAAAAAGTTAAGCAAGAGCGAACTCCAAACACACATTTTAAGTATTGTAATACTAATTATTTGTTACTAGCTAGTATTATTGAAAAGGTTACGGGCATTGATTTTCCTACTTATATGAAACAAAATGTTTTTGAACCATTAGGAATGAAAAATACATTTGTATTTAGTGTAAAAGATTCGGCAAATTACAACCCTTCGTATAAGTATAACTTTATACCTTACCATCTTGAAAAACTAGATTGTACTTATGGTGATAAGAATATTTATAGCACACCTCAAGATATTTTGCAATGGGATAAAGCCTTATATAGTAACAGTTTTGTAAGTGCAGCAACTTTGCAAAAGGCATATACA
This sequence comes from Chitinophagaceae bacterium, assembly GCA_049242865.1. Lineage (GTDB taxonomy): Bacteria > Bacteroidota > Bacteroidia > Chitinophagales > Chitinophagaceae > CAIVPM01. The sequence continues at coordinate 28,565 of JBMLOR010000168.1, forward strand.
CCTTATAGTTTTGAAAGACCAGGTATTCATAATTATGGCTTAGGTTGGAGGTTGTTAACCTATCCACAATTTACGATTCCTTATCATAATGGTTGGTGGCATGGTAACAATGCCGTATTTACAAGACTTACAAAAGATACTGCTACCATCATAGTTTTGGGTAATAAGTATAATGATAAAATTTATAAAGCAAAAGAATTTGCAGCCATTTTTAATCATAATTCTCCAATGGCTGATACTGCACGACTCGAAGAGTAAATTGCTACCATAAAAAAACCTGCAAAATGCAGGTTTTTTTATTTATTTTTTATTAATTGATTAAGGCATTACAATCAAGCTTTTAGGTTTTATTTCAACCATTTCTAAATCAAAAATCAAGTCTTTACCTGCTAAAGCATGATTAGCATCTAATACTACAGATTCATCTTTAACATCAACAATAGTTACAGGTAATTGATTTCCTTGACCATCATTCATTGCTAATTGCATGCCTACTTCTGGTGTAATATTTGGGGGAAAGTTTGTTTTGGGAAACTCCATAATCATTTCTTCTTGCACTGGGCCATAAGCTTCCATAAACGGAATATGAATTGTCTTTTTTTCACCTACTTGCATTCCAGTTACACCATTGTCGAAGCCTGGAATAACCATTCCACTGCCAACCTCAAAACTTAAGGGTTCTCTTTGTAAACTAGAATCGAAAATAGTGCCATCTGTAAGTGTGCCATGATAATGTATGTGTACAGTATCGCCTTTTTTTGCTTGCATTATATTTTATTTTAAGTTTTTATTGAAGATTTTTACTGCTTTATCCCCTCAACTATAGTGTTGCAAAAGCTAGTTTCAATCATTTTTTTAGTAAGTAAAAGCATGTTGTAAAATGCTTTAGCATTGCTAATACCATGCCCTATAATTACAGGTTTTGTAACGCCTAAAACAGGTGTTCCACCATAGTTTTCATAATGGAAACGACTGTAATAAGCATCGTTTTGTACATTTCGTTGCACTGCAATTTCGTAAATGCTTTCGGCCATTTTTAAAATTATATTACCCGTAAATCCATCACAAACCAACACGTCAGCTTTATCATTAAAAAAATCTCTACCTTCAATATTTCCAATAAAGTTTAAGGTAGTATTGTCTTTTAAAATGGTGTAGGTAGCTTGGGCTTGTATATTCCCCTTTCCTTCTTCTTCACCAACATTAATCAAACCCACTTTAGGGTTAGATATTCCTAAGATTTCTTTAGCATAAATGCTTCCCATCCATGCAAATTGATTTAGTTGCTCAGGTTTACAATCAACGTTTAAGCCTGCATCTAAAAGTAATCCTGTAGTTCCGTTAATTTTAGGAACAACAGTAGCTATAGTTGGTCTTAAAATTCCTTCAATTGGTTTAAGGCTAAACATAGTACCAACAAGCATAGCACCTGTATTGCCAGCACTAGCAAATGCATCAATTTTTCCGGTAGCTAAAAGTTTAAAACCAATTCCAATGCTGCTATTTGGTTTTTCTCTAAGTGCTTTGGTAGGATGTTCGTTGTAGCCAATTACCTCTGCTGCATCTATAAAAGTTACTTTATCAGCTATTTTATGGGCTTCGAGTAAAGGTAATACTAAAGATTGTTGCCCTATACAAAAAACATTTACAGCACCAGTTTGCTGGTGCTGTAAAAATTGTTGAACGCCTTTAACTGCTTCGAGAGGAGCAAAATCTCCACCCATCATATCAAAGCCAATGTTCATAATGTATTTGTAGCTTTATGTATCTTAAAGAAAAATAGCTAAACAACATTTAAATGTTGTTTAAAATACAAAGAAAGGCGAGGAAATTAAGCTTTTAATGGAGCTTTCTCAGCAACTAATTTTCCTTTGTAAAACAATTTTCCTTCACTTACATGTGCACGATGACGAACGTGAGTTTCGCCTGTAGTTGAATCTTTTGTTAAAGTAACTTCTTGAGCTACATAATGTGTTCTACGTTTTGCACCACGTTGTGCAGAGTGGCGACGTTTTGGATTAGGCATAATGCTTAATTTTTATTTTATACTAATTGTCTTTTTGTTTAAAGTTTTCTAAACCTTTCCACAGTGGATTGGCTGCTTTTTTTACTTCTTCTTCCATTTGTTGAAGTTTATGTAGCACCTCTACATTGCAAAGTGGGCCTTTAAACTCTTCTTCATTACAAGTTCTTTGGTTTGGAATACTCAAGGTAACAAACTCAAACAACCAATTTTCAATTTGTAGATGACTTTCTGTTCTACCAAGATAAAAAATATCTGGATCTTCTTCTTGCATGTTCATCTCTTCAGGGTTATCCACAAGCTTAACAATAATGGTAAATTCATCCCAAAGTGCTTTGTTTAGTGGATTTCCACATCTATCACATCCAACATCAACATGCCCATCTATGTCGAATTTTAGTTGCATAAAACCAACGTTTTTTTCTAAATTCAATTTTACGTTTGCTTTACAATTACTAAAATCCTGTTCTCCGTATTCTTCAAAAAAACTATCCTCAATATGATATTCAAATAAATGTACACCAGGTTTCAAGCCTACAAAAGGAATCGAGTATGTACGTTTATTACCCATTTATCACATTTTTGGGTTTGCAAAAGTAGGGTTTTAGCCTTAAATATTTAATAATTACTATAAAATAAATAATTCAACTAAAAACTATAGTGGTTCAACTTTGATTTTTAAATTCAATAATTTTTATTTTTTAAGATTTTATTAGCATTTTTTTAATAAAATATCCGTCATACAAAAAAAAATATATGAAAAAAGTTATTTTAATTACATCAATTATTTGTTTTAGTGTTGCCTTAAAAGCACAAGGTGTTAAATTTGGTATAAAAGCTGGTGCAAACATTAATAAGTTATCAGGAGTATCATTTAGTGATGCTTACAATTTGAGTTATCAGGCTGGTGGATTTTTTGAAATAGATTTTAGTAAAAAAATTGGAATACAACCTGAAATTTTGTTTAGCCAATCGCAAACTAACACAGTTTCAGGATTTAATAGTATTTACAATGGGTTAGCATCAGCAGTTAGTGGCACTTCTGTTAAATACAATCAATTAAGTATTCCAATTTTGCTTAGATATAATGTTGGAAAACTGCTAACAGTAAACCTTGGTCCTCAATACTCTATTTTAATGAATCAGTCTGAAACTTTACTTAATAATGGAAAGGAAGCGTTTAAAAATGGTGATTTTGCATTAGTTTCTGGCTTGCAATTGAATCTTGGAACGCTAAGAATTTATGGTAGATATAATATTGGATTAAACAATTTGAATGATATTGATAATAAAGATCAATGGAAAAGTCAACAACTGCAACTCGGATTTGGGTTTAAGTTTTGATAGCGATACATAATTTTCAAAAACCGCCTTTTGGCGGTTTTTTTATTTTTTGCAGCGGAATTAACTAATAGTTTGTCTGATTTTAAGAATTTATTAACAATTAAAGGAAAGAAAGCGTAAATTCGCCGCCTTATTTAAAAAAATGTAATCATGACAAAAAAACTATTACTCATGGTTTTGACTGTATTTATGGCTATTTCAGCTGTATTTGCACAAAACCGTACCGTAAAAGGTAAAGTTACTGGCGATGATGGAAAGCCAGCTGCAGGCGTTACTGTATCTGCAGGGAAAAGTAGAACAGCAACTGATAAAGATGGTAATTTTACCATACAAGTTGCATCTAATGTTACAAAGTTAGACTTTAGTGGCTCTAGCATTAATAACAAATCAGTAAACATTACTTCTGCAAGTAATTACACTGTAAGCGTTGAAACTGCTACAAACACTATTAGCGAAGTTGTAGTATCATCTGGATATGCTACAAGAACTCAAAGAGCAACAACCGGAAGTGCTGCAACTGTAAATTTGGATGATAATTTAAAAAACCAAGCATATGCTTCTTTTGATCAATTATTACAAGGTCAAGTAGCTGGTTTGGATTTAAAAACAGGTTCTGGTCAACCAGGAAGAAGTGGTGACCTAGTTATTAGAGGTAAAGGTTCAATTTCAGGTTCTGTAACGCCATTATATATCGTTGATGGAGTTGAAGTACGCCCAGGAGATTTTTCTACTATGAACCAACAAGACTTTGCAAGCTTCACAATTTTAAAAGATGCTGCATCTACAGCTATTTATGGTTCAAGAGGTGCAAATGGTGTAATTGTTGTTACAACAAGAAAAGGTAGAAATGGTAAAATAAAAGTATCGTATGACGGTCAATTTGGTTTTACAAGCCTTCCAAAAAATAGATTAGAATTAATGGATGGTCCAACAAAATTAAATTTTGAAATGACTATGGCAGGTAATCCAAATTCTTGGACTGCTGCTGATGTTGCTGGTTTTGCTGGTGTAAATACAGATTGGAATAGTTTAGTTTTTAGAAATGGTACTACTCAATCTCATCAATTAAGTGTAAATGGTGGTAATGATAAAACCACTTACTACGCAAGCTATGGTTTATATGATGAAGAAGGTATAGTTATCGGCACTGGAATTAAGCGTCATACAGCTCGTATCAATCTTGCACACACAGAAAATAGAGTAAAATTTGGTATTAATTTAGGTGGAGGTTGGAGCACATTTACTGGTACAAACGAAGGTAATCAATCAGTTGGATCAGCTTTAAACACTGTAGTTTGGGCGTTACCATACGAAAAATCAGTAGATGCTAATGGAGCTTATGTAAACTCAGTTCAGTTTCCATTTTGGATTAATCCGGTTGAGCACTTGTTGCAAAATCAAGGTAAAGGTAGAAGTTGGCAGTTAAAATTAACTGGTAACATATTTATGGAATATAAATTGCCATGGGTTGAAAATTTAACTTATAGAATCAATACTGGTGGTGACTTTTCAAGTGTAGAAAATTTTGGTCTAATTGATCCATTAACACAAGCAGCTGCACAATCTGCTGCTTTTGGTGG
>JBMLOR010000169.1:0-1413 GCA_049242865.1 Chitinophagaceae bacterium
CCTTCGCAGCCTTGTCCAAAACTTACAATAGGAAAAGGAGCTTGCATTAAATGAGGCACTGTAAACTCTACAATTTCAGCTGCTGTAGGTTTAAAGGTTAATCTATCTTGAGGTGAAGTAATGGTTTCTTCTTGTGGTTGAAAAGAAACGCATCCTATACAATTTGCATTACAAGCAGGTGAGCTAGGAATTGGGCATTCCCAACGGCCTAAAGTTAAATTTCTTGCAGCAGGGCAATGATAGGTGTTGCAGCAGTTGTGCATTAAGTGTTGCACCAATCTGTTGTGAGGATATTGCTCTATCAACTGTTTAGCACCAAAGCTTACTTTATCTTCATCATAGCCTGCAGCTTCTTGTCGTATATCATCCTCAATTCTTACAGCAGCAACATAAAATTTACCATCGTTAAAAGCAGCAGCTGTGTAGCAAAAAAGAGGAAGGGTAGGAGCAGTATCTTGTGTTTCGTAAGCAGCTAAAAAAAGTGTTGTGTGTGCAGGAGGAATAAAAGCAGCAACAGCCCAACCTTTATCACATAATCTCATGTTGCCAGTTTCAACATCAATGCCAATGCCTCTTCTGCCAGGTAGTTCATATAAATTTCCACCATGTGGCAATTCTATCCAATTATCTTCAGGAACTTCCATAGCATCCCAACCTGCTCTACCTAAGGCATATAAACTTTCATCTTCAAAAATGTTTCCATTACCATCAGAATATAAAACGTACATGTAAAAAATTTGCTGCAAAAGTAAAGGGCAGCAACTAGATAAGTACATTTATATGTATTACATATCTAATCTATAGTAAGATGACCATGTTTGTTTTCGTCAAAGTCATATTTCCAGCGTTTATGGGTCCACAAATAATTGCTTGGATGTTCTTTAATTTTCGATTCTATAAATTCAATCAACTTTTTGGTAACAAATCCGTCAGGCGAGTTTTTAGCATTATCAGTTAATAGGGTTGCTTCAAGTTTATAATATCCACGTTTAGTGCTATTGATATACAACATTACAACGGCAGTGCCCAATTGCTTGCTGCCTTTTTCGGGTCCACGTACAAATGCTGTTTTTCTACCAAAAAAATCAACCCAATAGGCATTTAATGGGTTGGTTGGATTTTGATCAGCCACTAATCCAAGTCCATATTCTTGATTAGCATATTTATGAAAATTGTTTTTAAATTCTGATGATGGGATGAGTATTGTTCCAAACTTGCTTCTCATATCCCACATAATTTTATAAAATGCTTTATTGCTGATGTGTGTGAAAATGCCTAAAAATGCAAACTTGCTTTTTAAGGAAATACCCAAGTTCATAAACTCATAGTTAAAGAAATGACCACTGTGTATTTGAACGTTTTTGCCTTTTTTGTGCAGCTCGTCGAATACAGTAGCATCGAAATCGATACGAC
>JBMLOR010000170.1:0-1831 GCA_049242865.1 Chitinophagaceae bacterium
TTCTGCGAAAAACCTCTTTTCCAAGCACTCATTAAAAATCCAAACACCATAATTATAATACCTATCCACAAAACATTTATCATAGGAAAGTTGTAAACTTTTAAGGTAATTAATTCTGGCAATGGTTCACTTTCTTTTACACCAATTTCAAAAGTGCTACTAGCTTCATCTACAATTTTGTTGAATTTTATGGTCATTGCTTGGCTTAGTAAAGTATCTGGCAAACTTTCAACACCTTGTTTTGTAATACCCACACCTGGGTTAATGGTGTACAGCTTGTTTTCTTTATTAATCACTTTTATTTGCAAAAACATTCCAGCTTCGGCAGTTGGTAATTTCTTTTTTAGTAAGGCTGCATCTTTATTTACTGCTTCTAAAACCATTCTTCCATTACCATAAAAAACAGTATCGCCAAGCTTAATATTGGTGTTTTTATAAGCAATGGTATCGGCTATTTTATTTTCAATAAATGAGGTAATGTAAACAAAAATATCTTTGTGCCAATAGTGTTTTTTATCAGGATTAAAGCTATATCCTTCTTGGCCTTTATTGGCTTTTAAAGCATCGGGAAACAAATAAAATTTTTCGTTGGTTGCTTTATCTTCAAACAATAGTTTAAAGTATTTTTTCTTGTCTTTTGCATTAAAACTATCAAGTTCATAGGTTACATGATGGGTTTTCATGTCGGTTCTTACGCCCTTAAATAAAGTAATATTCTCTGCAGGATCTTCTTGTTTACTCTTTTTAAATATTGCAATACCTGTAGTGTTCCAACTAAGTACTGCTTTTTTTGAAGATGATATTAAAATGCCCACCAACACCAAGCCAAAACCAATATGTGCAATACTTGCACCTGCATTTTTAATTTTACCTTTTAAGTTATCTACAATATAATAAGCATTGGCAATTACAGCGTAAACGCTCCCAAAAATGGCTAAATGAATGGCAGCTAAAAATCCATAACCAAACTTATCGTAGTTAATATTTCCAAACACACTAATGCAACCACTAATTACTAAAGCTATTAAAGTTGGTATAGAAATGTTTTTATAAAAAGTTTTTTTATCGGTGTTTTTATACTTTAAAAACTGAGTAATAGCGGTTAAAATTCCAATTATTAACGCAACAAAAACTTGTACTTGGTTGTGAGCAAACTCAGGGTCTTCGGGTGGTGCAATTTTTGTTCCAAATAATTTATTAAATACAGGTACGCTTGTTTTAATAGTTATAATTGCTGCCGATAAAAACAATACTAAGCTACCTACAAACATCCAAAACTCTCTGCTGTATGTTTCTTCTTCTTTGTTTTTGGTAGAAGGAAAATGCTGCTCATTTAACGATAATCCAACTGCAACAAATCCTGCTAAAACACTTATCAGTGCTGCAACTGGCCAATAAATACTAATGGCAGATGTGGCAACAAGCAACCCTGTATAAATAAATCTATTTTTTTTGATAGATGTGGTTAAAATTGGTATAAACCATACAAATAAATTTACATACAAAAACAATTGTGCTGTCATATCGGCACCTGTAAAAGCATGTACACTAGTGTCGCCCAAAATGCCACTACGAGTTAAAAATGTTGAATACAATATCAATACAAAGCTAACTATGTAAAAAAAGTAAGCACTTTTTAAACTATAGCCACTGCTTTTATAAATTAGGTTACAATGCAAGCCAGCAACCAAGGTAATCCAAGGTACAAGGCTAGCGTTTTCTACAGGGTCCCAAGCCCAATAGCCTCCAAAACTTAAACTTTCGTAAGCCCAAGCAGCACCCATCATAATACCTAAACCTAAAACAGCTGCACTAAATCCAGCCCAAGAAA
>JBMLOR010000171.1:0-32218 GCA_049242865.1 Chitinophagaceae bacterium
TACTATTTGTTTGGCTACCATTTAATGGTTGCAAACCAAATGAGTTATTGAAAATAGAACCATCTAATGTGAAATTGATAGCACGATTATCCTGACCAGCAAAAGAAGTACCTCCACCTTGTGGGGTAAGTTTTGTAATATCAGTAATGCTACGACTTAAAGTAGGCATACTGTTGATGATTCTTTTGTTGATGTTTGTACCTGCTCCTTTTCTATCTTTAGAAATTAAAGCACCACGTTTGTTTGCAATAGTACTTACAGTAACTTCAGTTAATTGAGCTTTTTCGTCTGCCATTGCAAATTCCAATACAGTAGGGTCGCCCAACTGTACAGTTAAGTCGTTAGCTACTTCAGTTTTAAAACCTACATAAGTTACAGTAACTTTATAAGGTCCGCCAACACGTAAACCAGGTAAAGAAAAGTTACCAGTTTTTGTACTAGAAGTTTTGTACTTCGTGCCACTAGGCTCGTGAACAGCTTCAACAGTTGCTCCTTGTAAGCCAGCTCCCTTTAAATCTCTAACAGTACCACTAATTGTACCACTAGTTACTTGAGCCATCAAGCTTAAAGGCATCATCATTAAGCCAATAAGTGCTTGAAGAATTCTTGTTTTTAACATAAAAAAATTATTTTTAAGGCTGCAAAGAAAGTAATTTTTGAGTTTTTCCCTTCACAATCCATTAACAAATTTTACTGCTTTTATTAACAATTACTTATTCCAACAATAAACCAATGAACTTATAAATATCAACTAAAGACTATATTAAATTGATTTTCAATTAATTAGTAAATTTTACCACCCAAATTTCGTCAAAAAATATTTCCCAAACATTGCACAAAAATTATATTAAGTAATTGTTACCAAATTTTAAGTTTGCTTATTATTGCTACCTATTAAATTTTATGAACCAATTTATTCTGGCACTAGATCAAGGCACTACAAGCAGTAGAGCAATAGTTTTCGATAAAAAAGGAAATACCATTGCCATTGCACAAAAAGAGTTTACACAACATTTTCCTAATCCAGGATGGGTAGAACACGATGCCAACGAAATATATAGTACTCAAATTGGTGTAGCTGCTGAAGCTATTGTAAAAGCCAACATTAATACTACACAAATAGCTGCAATTGGCATTACCAACCAAAGAGAAACTACAGTAGTGTGGGATAAAAAAACTGGTCAGCCTATTTACAATGCTATAGTTTGGCAAGATAGAAGAACAGCAAATTATTGCGATAGTATTAAAGAAAAATTTGCTTCTACAATTCAACAAAAAACAGGTTTAGTGATTGATGCCTATTTTTCAGCCACTAAAATAAAATGGATTTTAGATAATGTTGCTGACGCAAGAAACAAAGCTGCAGCAAATGAACTTTGCTTTGGTACCATAGATACTTGGCTTTTGTGGAAATTAACTAATGGAAAAGTTCATGCAACTGATGCTACCAATGCTAGTAGAACCATGCTTTGCAATATTCATGATGTTGATTGGGATGATGATTTGTTAGAATTGTTTGATATTCCTAAAAATATATTACCAACAATACAATCAAGTAGCGAAATTTATGGCTATACAGATAATATTCTTACCAAAACAAATATCCCTATTGCTGGCATTGCAGGTGATCAACAAGCTGCCTTATTTGGGCAAATGTGTACAAAACCAGGAATGGTAAAAAACACTTATGGCACAGGATGCTTTATGCTAATGCACACAGGCACAAAAGCCATTGCCTCTAAAAATAATTTACTTACAACTATTGCATTACAAATCAATAACCAAACTTTTTATGCTTTAGAAGGAAGTGTTTTTATTGCAGGCAGTGTAGTACAATGGCTTAGAGACGGATTACAAATTATACAAAATGCCAGCGATATTGAAGCATTGGCCAATAAAGTAGATAACACCAATGGTGTTTACATTGTACCAGCATTTACTGGTTTAGGTGCCCCCTACTGGAATCAACATGCTACAGGAACTATTACAGGTATTACACGAGGTACCACTGCTGCCCATTTTGCTTTAGCAGCTTTACATAGTATAGCATATCAAACAATGGATGTGTTGCATGCTATGCAAGCCGATGCTGATATTAACATTGCAGAACTTAGGGTTGATGGTGGTGCAACTGTAAATAATACGTTAATGCAGTTTCAAAGTGATGTTTTACAGTGTGCCGTGATACGACCAATAATTACCGAAACCACAGCTTTAGGTGCTGCTTATTTAGCTGGATTGGCTGTAGGTTACTGGCAAAATATTGATGATATAAAAAATCAATGGCAAGTAGATTGTACTTTTAATCCTTCACTAAATATCCAAAGTATTACACCATTAATTAATGGTTGGAAAAAAGCTGTTGGCACAACTTTACATGCAGCTCAATAAATAATTAATAATGTGAGCACAAACTATTAGTTTAGCAAAAAACTTGTTGTATGCAACCCTTATTAACTGTTAGTTACTTATTTGGCTCTATAACTTTTATACTTGGGCTAAAAATGCTCAGTAATCCTGCAACTGCAAGAAAAGGAAATTGGTTAGCAGCGATAGGAATGTTTGCAGCCATAGCAGCTACAATTTTTTTGTATAAAACTCCCGAAGGAAATAGTTTACAAAATTTATGTTGGATTTTATTAGCACTTATTTTAGGAACAATTGTTGGTACAATAGCTGCAAAAAAAGTACAAATGACTGCCATGCCCGAAATGGTGAGTTTATTTAATGGAATGGGTGGTGCTTGTGCTGCATTGATTAGTATTATTGAGTTCAGGCATATTTTCAAAAATCATTATGGTTTTATTAAATGTAAAGACTGCCTAACTAATTTAAATTCAAACAATTATTACTTAACAGATTTTATTATCATATTTCTTGGATTAATTATTGGAACAATTTCATTTACAGGAAGTATGGTAGCTTGGGGTAAATTAAATGGGAAAGTAAAAGATAGAAGTTTTAAATTCCAACACATCTTCAACTTGATTATTTTCAGCTTAATTATTGTGCTATCGATATATAATATTGGTTTTGAACTAAGAGATTATAAGTTGTTTAACTTAGGAGAAGTAATATTTTACTCTATTTTTTTACTCAGCATTATCTACGGCATCTTCTTTGTTCTCCCAATTGGAGGAGCTGATATGCCTGTGGTAATTTCTTTGCTCAACTCTTTTACAGGAGTTGCTGCTGCTTGTGGTGGTTTTTTATATGATAATACTGTAATGCTAACTGGTGGAATTTTAGTGGGTGCTGCTGGCACTTTGCTTACGGTACTTATGTGCAAAGCCATGAATAGAAGTTTAAAAAATGTACTTATTGGCAATTTTGGAGGAAACAATGCCAATAACTCATCAAATGGTGATTTGCCTCAAGGTAATTACAAAGAAATTAGTATTAATGATACTGCAACTGTTTTGGCTTATGCCAACAAAGTGGTTATTGTTCCAGGCTATGGATTAGCTGTGGCACAAGCTCAACATACTTGCCATGAACTCGAAAAAATTCTTTCAGAAAAGGGAGTTGAAGTTTTATATGCCATTCATCCAGTAGCTGGAAGAATGCCAGGCCACATGAATGTTTTATTGGCTGAAGCTGATGTAAGCTACGACAAGCTTAAGGAAATGGAGGAAATAAATAACGATTTTAAAAACACCGATGTTGTATTAATTTTAGGAGCTAACGATGTTGTAAATCCTGCAGCAAAAAACAATCCTTCATCGCCAATTTTCGGCATGCCAATTTTAGAAGTAGAGCAAGCAAAAACCATAATTGTAAATAAACGTAGCATGAAACCAGGTTATGCTGGTATCGAAAACGAATTATTTTTTCAACCCAAAACTAGTATGCTTTTTGGCGACGCCAAAAAAGCTCTGCAAGAAATAATTGCAGAACTGAAGAATGTTTAAATAGCTGCTTTTTTAATATCAAATAAAAATTCTTGATATTTAAAAAAAAATACATCAGCCAATATTAGCTTATCATCAATAATAAGTTTATCATTACCACTTTATTACAACAAATAAGCAAATTCTAACTTTATGAACAAACTAAAACTACTTTTTCTCCTCTCTTTAATTTCAATAGTTGGTATTTGTCAAACAAACTATTATCCTCTTTTAAAACAAGCCAACAAACTAAGAGAAGAAAAGAAAATAAAAGAAGCCATTGAAATTTACTTAGAAGTTGAAAAATTAAAGCCCTACGATAATGAAGCTATAAGTTGGTTGGGTTGGTGCTATAACGATTTAAACCTTTACTCTGATGCTGTTGTAATTTTAAAGAAAGCAAAACCGCCATTTACAAAAAAAATCTTTCATGAACTTGGATTTGCATACAGAAAATTAAAATTGTATAACGAAGCAGTTTCATATTTTGAATCAGCCTTGATACTCGAACCCAAATCGTACAGTACCAATTATCAATTAGCAAAAACTTATGAAGAAAAAAAAGATATTGAAAATGCCATCACCTACTACAAGATTTGTGAAAACATAGTTGATGAAGAGAGTAGAACTTTAATTAGTGCAACATATAAAACAGAACCATTAGAAAATTTAATGTACTGCTATAACTCTACTGAAAAATATTATGATGCTATTGTAGTTGGAGAGAAAGCAATTTCTAAAAAGAAAACTGTTTTTGCATTTTCAGAACTTGGATATGCATATTACAAAATAAAACAAAATGAAAAAGCTATTGATGCATACAAACAAGCCTTAAGTATTGACCCAAAATATGGCACAGCCTATAAAGGAATTGGTGATGTATATAGAAGAAACTATAGCCCAGCTAAAACATCTGATGCTCTTGAAAATTACAAGAAAGCTGTTGAGTTAAATCCCTATAGTGCAGGCAGTAACTTTGGCGTAGGTTGGTGTTTAAACGAACAAGGTAAATACTATGATGCTAGTTTTTATCTTGTAAAAGCAATTAATCTTGATAATAATTTAATTGCAGCATATACCGAGTTGGGTTATGCTCAGTACATGCAAAACCTAAATACAGAAGCTATAAATACTTTTAAAAAAGGAATTACACTTGAGTCAAAAAATAAACTGTGTAGATATTATTTAGGCTTAGTTTATGTAAAAATCAAAGAAAAGTCTAATGCTTTAACTATGGTTAACGAGTTGTACAATTTAGATCAAATACTAAGTACAAAATTAAAAGCCAAAGTTGATAGTATGTATTAAACCACTACTTTCAATAATGTATCTTTCAATAGAATTTAAAACTACTATTTGGCAGAATAAATTTACAAAACTGTAGTTGGTATTTCAGTGTATTTAAATTAAAATACATCAATAATTATCAAAGGTTATCAAATTAGTTGAGCTATCAACTCTTCAGCATTATCCACCACTTTAATTTGTTCTTGCCAATCATTATATAAAAAACCTTCTTGTTGCATAGTTTCAATATGAGATAGTAAGTGGTTATAAAAACCTGCAGTATTTAAAATAAAAACTTTTTTATTATGTATTTTAAGGTTATTCCAAGTTATAGTTTCAAACAATTCATCTAAAGTACCATAACCACCAGGCAATATAATTACTGCATCTGCTAAGTTGTAAAGCAATACTTTTCGGTCGTGCATACTTTCTGTAACATGAAGTTGAGTTAAACTTTTATGATCTTGCTCCCATTCTAATAATAGCTTTGGTATTACACCAATTACATTTCCATTTTCTTTTAAAGCTGCATTAGCAATAGTACCCATTATACCTACGCTTCCTCCACCATAAACTATAGTTTTTTTATGTTTTGCAAGCAAGCTGCCCAATTCTTCGGCATGAAGTTTAAATAAAGGATTGTTTCCAAATTTACTACCACAAAAAACAACTACTGAATTTATTGTATTCATATCAAAATGTTTTTTCATCAAATTAAATTAGTTACTTGCTATTAAATTTCAAAAAACTTAATGCTTAAGAATGTTTAAGTAAAATTTCTTGTAAATCTTTAGGAATTTCCATAGGCATTAGTGGTGGCACATTTGAGCCACCTGTATTTCCAATGGGAACTTTCCCAAAAAACGAAAAAATTCCGCCAAAAACTAATCTAGTAATTTGCCCAAAAACCTCTTTTTTGCTTTTAATTTTTATTCCATATTGCAGCATTTTCCAATGTGTATACATGTGTTGCAAAGGATATTTTTGTCCCAAAATATGAGCTCGTTCGTAATGATGCCATGCTTGTTGCAAATTGTTTTCTTTATAAAACTTGTTGGCTAGTCTTAATTCTTCACTATAAAATGGTTGTAGTGTTGATGGTATGTTGAAATATAATTTCATATTTTACTATTCATTTTATGAAGGAAAATATTTAAAATCAAAGTGCAAAAAGACCTTGAAACTCATATAGTTTGCAAGGTCTTTTTTTAAATCTAATTACCAATTGTTTTACTCAATTACTTTATAATCTTTAAACAATTTTAAAGGTTTACTTTCTACTAATTTTCTGTAATTAGTCCATTCATTAGTAATAAAGCTATTCATTTTTTGAAGAGCCTCTTTAACCTTTTGTTCAGCATCAACAACTAATCTTTCTTCTTGTGCTGCAGGTGCAACATTTTTTCCTCTAATAATAGATTGGGCTTCTCTAAATACGCTTAATACTGTTTCTTGAGGTACTTGTCCATAACCTTGTCTTTCACTTGTTTTACCACTTACAAACTCTCTAATTAATTTAATTTGTTCAGTTATTTTTTTAGTGGCTTTAGTTAAAGTATCAGCATCTTTACCACTTGCCTCCTTTAAGTTGGCATTTACTTTTGCTAATACCTCATCACATTCTAATAACCTATCCAAACCCTCGTTTAGTTTATCACCACTTTTTTTAAGTCTTTCGAGCATAGCTTTTTGAGCTAGTACAACAGCATCATTATTTTCTAAGCGAGGGTCGCCTTTTACTACAAGATTAATACTATCTTTTTCTTTACCAAGTTGTAAAATCATTTTGTAATTACCTGGCAACACTTGCATTCCTGCAGGCTCCATAGTAGCAGGTCCTCCGCCACCACCTCTTCTTCCTCCACCTGTTCCACCAATTTTTGGTGCACCTGCTTGGCGATAACCTTTTTCTTCAAAACCCCAATAATGGCGATTAAATCCACTATCAGCTTTCCAACGCAAGTTTCTTATAACTTGATTTTTATCGTTATAAATTTTCACTATCACAGTATCTGTGCTAGACTTTGTATTTCCTTCAAATTGTGCTTTAATGTTGGCAGGAATCATAGCACCATACTTCACCATTAGCTCATCAAATGTTTTAGTTTCATCTTCTGCAGGAATTTGAAAGCCCATGCTATTAGCAAACTCTCTCAACTTTACCAATCGTTCGTCAATAGCTGGTTTTGTGCTAGAATCTTTATTTTCTTTTTTCTCAAATTGATGAACATAAAAACTTATAGGGTAACCACGTCTTCTATTTTCAGCATCCCACATTCCCCAAGTACTCCACTCATAACCAGGTGCATTTTTAAAACTTGCCATTATACCAACGCTAGGAGGTGCCACTAAAAAACTTTTTGAAGGATTTCCGTTAGTTGCAGCCAAAGTTCTTAAGCATCTTATATCATCTAACACCCATAAACTTCTTCCAAAAGTGGCAATAGCCAAATCTGCCTCTCTTTCTTGAATAGCTAAATCGTAAGTACTTACACTTGGGTATCCATTTTTAAATTGCTGAAAACTTTCTCCATTATTTAAGCTAATCCATAAGCCTTGTTCAGTACCAACAAAAATCAAATTAGGCTCAGTTGGATCTTGTAAAACGCAAAGAGCATAGCCTTTTACTTTATTTTCATCTACAACCCTTGTCCAAGTTTTTCCAAAATCTTTGGTTCTGAAAATGTAAGGTTTAAAATCTCCTCTTCTATAATCATTAGCAACAATAAATGCTTCTCCTGCGTTGTACCTGCTAGCCCTAACTTGTGGAATCCAACAAGCTTTTGGTAATCCCTGAATATTCATTTGAACAGCTGTCCAACTTGCTCCTCCATCTTGTGTAACTTGTA
Source organism: Chitinophagaceae bacterium (assembly GCA_049242865.1). Classification (GTDB taxonomy): domain Bacteria; phylum Bacteroidota; class Bacteroidia; order Chitinophagales; family Chitinophagaceae; genus CAIVPM01. The sequence continues at coordinate 8,027 of JBMLOR010000171.1, forward strand.
CATTTCCATCATCAGTAGTTGCCCAAATAACACCTTTTTGTACAGCACTTGCATCAATGGCCAAAATGGTACAATGATTTTCAGCACCTGTAATATCTACACTCAATCCACCATTATTTGTTTGATCGATTTTGGCTGAATCATTAGTAGTTAAATCGCCCGAAATTACTTCCCAACTTGCACCTTTATTGGTACTTTTATGTACATGTTGTGAACCAAAATAAATCGTGCTTTTATCAAAAGGATCTTGTGCAAAAGCTGCATTCCAGTTAAATCTAAGTTTAGTTTTTTCGTTTGGTTTTGGTGGTTTTATTTGCCAACTTTCGCCAGTTTCAATGTTATATCTTCCTACGTTTCCTCCTTGGCTCATAGCATAAACCCAATTAGGATTTTCTGGGTCTGGACTTACATCAAAACCATCGCCACCCCATAAACTTTCCCAATAGTAATTTTTTATGCCTCCACTAATCCAGGTATAAGCTGGCCCACGCCAACTACCATTATCTTGCATGCCACCCATTACATTATAAGGAGTTGCATTATCTACATTTACATGATAGAATTGACCTACAGGTAGTTTTTCATCAAACATCCAAGTTTTACCCATATCTCTAGTAATTCCAATTCCTCCATCATTTCCATCAATGATTAAGCTAGGATTTTCTGGATGAATCCAAAATGCATGATGGTCAGGATGAATACCACTATAAGGTATGATAGTTTTGTACGTTTTGCCTCCATCTTCGCTCATTTGCACAGTTTGATTAATCATCCACAAACGATTATCATTTTTAGGGTCAGCAATAATATCTTGAAAATAAAAAGGACGATTAGTTACAATGGCTGCATCAGCAGTTACCAACTCCCATTTATATCCACCATCGTCACTACGATATAAGCCATTTTTTTTAGCTTCAATTAATGCATAAATTCTATTTGGATTACTACGACTCATCGTTAATCCTATTCTACCAAAATCGCCTTCTGGCAAGCCATGTTCTTTGCCTAGTTTAATAAAATTTTTTCCTCCATCAACTGTCATGTAAAGTCCACTTCCTTTGCCACCACTTTTTAAACTATAAGGTGTTCTATAATGCTGCCACATGGCTACAAATAATTTGTTGGGGTTTGAGGGGTCCATTATCATATCGCCAACGCCACTAGTATCATTTGTTTTTAAAATATGTTGCCAAGTTTCGCCTCCATCTGTAGTTTTAAACAACCCTTTTTCTGGATACTGTGCATAAGGGTTACCAATAGCTCCTACATAAACAGTATTTGTATTTTGTGGATCAATGCAAATTCGATGAATGTTTCGTGTTTTTTCTAAACCCATGCATTTCCAAGTTCTTCCACCATCAAGCGTTTTGTACAATCCTTCCCCAATATTTATAGAATTTCTAGGATTACCCTCACCTGTGCCTACCCAAACTGTAGAAGGATTATTTTGCTGAATTGCCACAGCTCCAATATTTTGAATGGGCTGTTCATCAAAAACCGGTGTCCAACTAACACCACTGTTATCTGTTTTCCAAACTCCACCGCTAGCAGCACCTAACCAAATAACATTAGGATTAGACACAAGTGCATCGATACTTGTAATACGACCACTCATGCTTGCTGGACCAATGTTTCTTGGCTTCCAGTTTTTAAATTGTTTATTAATATCTATTGCTTGTACAGCAGGTTTTTCACTTGCAGTTACTGTAGTTTTTTGTGTTGATTTTTTTTGTGCGTAAGATATTAAACATCCTACCATTGTAAAGCTAACTAACAATACTTTTTTCATGGGCGAGAAATATTTTAGGGAGTGAATGTAAAGGAAATGACTTATCCTAAAAGAAAAATTTGATGAATTAATCTTATTAAATAAAGATTACTAAAACACATAGCTTTTATTCGTACAAATAAATTTATAATTCGCTATAAGTATTGCAGATACTGCATTAGGGGAAAATAAAAAAGCTTTCAAAATTAATTGAAAGCTTTTGTGTTGCGAGGAGAAGGATCGAACTTCTGACCTTTGGGTTATGAGCCCAACGAGCTACCGCTGCTCTACCTCGCGATTTATTGAGGTGCAAATGTAGGAGAATTAAATCACCTACCAAATTTATTTTTTAATTATTCAACATTAATGGCATTACAAGCATTAATAAATCTTCATTTATTCCTTGTTCACTTGGTTTTAGTATGCCTGCCCTTGTTGAAGTTGATAATTCTATAACAATTTCTGGAGTTTCAACAACATTTAGCATTTCTATTAAAAATTTTGCATTAAAAGCAATTTGCATATCTTCTCCATCAAATGTGCAATTCATTCTTTCGTTTCCTTCAAAACTAAAATCAACATCTTGAGCTGCCATTTGTAATTCATTGCTACTAATGGTTAAGGCAACTTGATTGGTACTCTTATTAGCAAATACATTTACCCTTCGTAAAGCTCCTTGAAAATCGTTTTTACTTAAATTTAACTTGTAAGGATTGTCTGCAGGCACCACAACTTTATAGTCTGGGAAACGAGCATCAATCAATCTACAAATTAATTTTAATTTTGGATGTTTGATATAAAGATGACTGTCGTTGTAGCTTAATTCTAAATTATCATCATTATCGGGTAAAGCATTTTTTAGCAATCCTAAAGGTTTACGAGGGATGATAAAACTACCTTCTGATTTAACTGTTACATCCTTACGTAAGTATTTTACCAATTTATGAGCATCTGTACTTACAAATTGTATACCATCTTTTGCTAACTCTACAAAAACTCCTGTCATCGCAGGCCTTAAATCATCGGTACTTACAGCAAATAAAGTTTTATTAATAGCAGTAACCAAAGCACTACTACTCATGCTAAAGTTTGTAGAATCATCTACAGATGGCTCTTTTGGAAAATTGTCAGGGTTTTCGCCCATAATTTTGTATTTACCATTATCGCTAGTAATTTCAATGGCATAATTATCATCTATATTAAATGTTAGTGGTTGGTCAGCTATGTTTTTTAAATAGTCTGCCAAAACTTTATGTGGTATACAAATTTTGCCTTTTTCGGTGCATTCAATTTCTAATTCTACTTTCATTACAGTTTCCAAATCTGTGGTGGTAACTATAAGTTTTTTTGGAGAATATTCAAATAAAAAATCTTCTAAAATTGGCAACACAGTATTGCTACTAATCACACCATTTACCTGTTGTAATTGTTTTGATAAAGTTGATGACGATACTATAAACTTCATATGTACATATATTAAATAAGGCAACAAACCTAAGGTAAAATGAATAATGTAGAGTTACAATTTTTTTGATATTTGCCATGTGATACAAAAAAACATTTTAAAGCTTACGCCCAAACAAGCCTTGCCAAAAATTAAACAATTTTGTGCCTACCAAGAGCGTTGCCACAAAGAAGTTAAAGAAAAACTATTTGAACTAGGCTTGAGGGTTGATGAAATTGACGAAATAATAGTTGTACTTATTGAAGAAAATTATCTCAATGAAGCTCGTTTTGCTACCCAATACACACTAGGTAAATACAGAATTAAACATTGGGGCAAAAACAAAATAAAATACGAACTTAAACAAAAAGAAATAAGCCCCTATAATATTAACCAAGCTTTTAAAGAGATTGACTTTGACGAATATTACAAAATACTCTTAAAAGTTGCCGCTAAACATTTAAGCCTACAATCAAAAGCTAATGCTGCAATAAAAAAACAAAAAACTATACAATTTTTAATTCAAAAAGGCTTTGAAATGGATTTAATTAAAGAAGCTATGGATCAATTGTCAAAAAAAAGCTAATCCTTGTAAAACAACGTTTCTACTTCTATATTTGCATTCCTTAATTAAAAATAATGAACGAAGAAATAGAATTAATACTTGATGACACTGCTTCTACGATGAAAAAAGCATTGGTACATTTTGAAGGAGAACTTACTAAAATTAGAGCAGGGAAAGCATCACCAAACATGTTAGATGGTATTACAATTGAATATTATGGTAGCCCAACTCCCATAAATCAAGTAGCAAATGTTTCTGCCCTCGATACAAGAACTATAAGCATACAACCTTGGGAAAGAAATACACTTGCACCAATTGAACGTGCTATTTTAATGGCAAATATTGGTATTACACCGCAAAACGATGGAGTTCAAATACGTTTATTTATGCCACCGCTTACAGAAGAAAGAAGAAAAGAGTTGGTAAAAAAATCTCAAGCTGAAGGTGAAACTTGTAAAGTAGCAATCCGTAACATTAGACGTGAAGGTATTGAGCAAATAAAAAAATTACAAAAAGATGGCTTAAGTGAAGACGCTGCTAAAGATGCTGAAGCAAATGTGCAAGAACTTACCGACAAAAACATTGCTTTAGTAGAAAAGCATTTAGCCGCTAAAGAAAAAGAGATAATGACAATTTAATTAGTAGTTAGTATTTAGAAACTAGTAGTAAGGGAGAATAAATCAACCAATCATCAATCAATAAATCTTATAAAAATTGTCGCTAAAAAACAGACTCATTATAGGAAGGCAACCAGTAATTGAAGCCATTAATAACGATACAACAATCGAAAAAATTTTAGTGCAATCTTCTGCAAATGGTGATGCTATAAATACTTTAAGAAGTTTGGCTCGTGAAAAACAAATTCCTATTCAGTTTGTACCCCAAGAAAAACTAAATAGTTTTACAACAATCAATCATCAAGGCGTTTTGGCCATTGCTAGTTTAATAAACTATTTATCTATTGATGAACTTTTGGCTGAAGTAGTAGAACAAAATTACACCCCTCTTTTTGTAATGCTAGATGGTGTTACAGATGTTAGAAATATTGGGGCTATTGCACGTAGTGCTTTATGCTGTGGTGCACAAGCCATTATAATACCAGATAAAGGTGTAGGTGCTTTAAACGAAGATGCTATAAAAAGTAGTGCAGGTGCTTTAGAGCAATTACGAATTTGTAGGGTAAATAGTTTAATGAAAACTGTAGATGAATTAAGAGCAAATGGAATAATGGTTTATGGCAGTGAAATGACAGCCCCTACAAGCGTAACCAATTTAGATTTTAAAGAACCCGCATGTGTTATTATGGGCAATGAAAATAAAGGCATTTATCCTCCCCTTTTAAAAATTTGTCACGAAAAATTTCATATACCTATGGCCGGGAAATTCGAAAGTTTTAATGTTTCGGTAGCTGCGGGAATTATTTTATTTGAAGCATTAAAGCAAAGAATGCAATAATCATAATTATACTTTACAACTCTTTTTCCATTACATAATGAGGAATGTTAACTTCCTCAAACTCATCACTACAAATTTTATAGCCAAGTTTTTCGTAAAATCCAAGTGCTGTTTTTCGTGCATGCATAGTTAATTTGGTATTTCCTAAATCTTTTGCAACATTTTCAGCAAAATTCATAAGCACTCTTCCAATTCCCTTGCCTTGCAATCCATCATTCACAGCCATTTGTCTTAGCCTTACAGTTTTTTCACCTTCAGGCACTAGCATACAACATCCTTCAAGTTTATCATCATCAAAGCATCCTATATGAATAAAATCACGCTCGGCATCCAAATCTTCTTTTGTAAACGTTAAACCAAGAGGTTTTCTTAACACTTGATTGCGTAATTCAACCATTTTAAAATAGGCTTCGGAATTATGATCAATAATTTTTAAGGCCATTGTTATTATTTAGGGGGTCAATATAGTAAAATCATAATTATACTCGAAATTTTAAATAAAGATTTTCCACATCTCAAATAAAAAATAACTAGTTATACTAAAAACTATACATTTGCACCGTAACAAAACATTTAAAAATGTCAGACATTGCATCAAGAGTTAAAAAAATTATTGTAGATAAATTAGGCGTAGATGAAGCCGAAGTTACTACAGAAGCTTCTTTTACAAATGATTTAGGAGCAGATTCATTAGATACTGTAGAGTTAATCATGGAATTTGAAAAAGAATTTAATATTTCAATTCCAGACGAACAAGCTGAAACTATTACTACAGTTGGGCAAGCAGTTGCTTACCTTGAAGAACACGCAAAATAAAATTTAAAAAATTCTATCAATCCGCCCTTCGATTTGTTTACAAATAGTTGGGCGGATTGTTCTTTTAGGAATATTATTCCCTCAAGTTTATAAATTCTTCTCACATCCTTACATTTGCTATATAAACATTTTATAGATAATAACGATTAGTTTTTTATGCAAACAAAACGTGTAGTTGTTACAGGAATGGGTGCTTTAACACCCCTTGGAAATACGGTAGATGAATATTGGAACAACCTAATAAATGGTGTTTCAGGTGCCGATAACATAACTTTATTCGACGCCTCAAAGTTTCGAACAAAATTTGCCTGTGAAGTTAAAAATTTTGACCCGGCCGCATATTTAGACAAAAAAGAAGCTCGTAAGCTTGATAGATTTGCACAATTTGCACTTGTAGTAAGCGACCAAGCTATGGCAGATGCTGGTTTAAATAAAGACAATATTAATCCTGATAGAGTTGGGGTTGTTTTTGGTAGCGGAATTGGTGGACTCACCACTTTTCAGCACGAAGTACAGGAGTTTCAAAAAGGCGACGGCACACCACGGTTTAACCCTTTCTTTATTCCTAAAATGATTTTAGATATTGCAGCTGGCCAAATTAGCATGAGGCATAATTTACGTGGGCCAAACTTTGCTGTAGTAAGTGCTTGTGCAAGTAGTACAAATGCAATTGGTGAAGCTTTTAATTTAATTCGTTTAGGCAAAGCAGACATAATTGTAAGTGGTGGAAGCGAAGCTGTAATTAGTGAAGCCGGTGTTGGAGGATTTAATGCCATGAAAGCCATGAGCGAAAGAAATGATGACCCAAAAACTGCCTCACGTCCATACGATAAAGATAGAGATGGCTTTATCATGGGCGAAGCCGCTGGTATTTTAGTTTTAGAAGATTTAGAGCACGCCCTAGCACGTGGTGCCAAAATTTATTGTGAAGTAATGGGCACAGGTGCAACTGCTGATGCATATCATATAACTGCACCGCATCCAGATGGTTTAGGTGCCAGAAATGTAATGCTCGAAGCGTTAAAAGAAGCCAACATGCAACCAACAGAAATTGATTACATCAATACACATGGTACAAGTACACCAGTTGGTGATGGTGCTGAAGTAAAAGCTATCATTGATGTTTTTGGGGAACATGCTTATAAATTAAACATTAGTGCAACTAAAAGTATGACTGGTCATTGCCTTGGTGCAGCAGGTGTTATTGAAGCAATTGCTTGTGTAAAAGCTGTAATGCACGATGTAGTGCCACCAACTATAAATCATTTTACAGATGACCCAGAAATTGACAATAACTTAAACTTTACTTTTAACAAAGCACAATACAGAACCGTAAATGCTGCTCTTAGCAACACCTTTGGTTTTGGCGGTCATAATGCATGCGTAATTGTAAAAAAATATATCGCTTAAAATTTTTGATTATAAATAACAAAAATGGTAAGCTATAAGCTTGCCATTTTTTTTGAACCAACAAAATATTTTATTTCCCAATGATGAATATTAAAGCTCCTCTAATAATATTGTTTGTAGCTATCTGCATTTTGAATTCAAAAACAGTTGCACAAAATACTAATGAAGCCACAACACAATTCCTACTAAACGACAGTCTTAAACCCACTGGATTACTGCAAAAAATAAAGGTGCTTAACATCAAAAAAAATAAGAATTTTTTTTCAGGAATTAGAGTAGATAACGTTGCTGTTTGTATAGGTATCACAAAAAAGAAAAGACAAATAATCATGACTTTTCCTAAAACTGCCAGTGTTGAAGCAAAAGGAATAGATGTTAAATTAAAAGATGTTGGACAATGTAGTATTGATTTTGACTGGAGTTTTAATGAAACCCAGCAGTTATACATAGCTACAGCATCTGACTCAGCACAGAACTTTACCCTATATTCAGGATATTTTTATTTGCCAACTCAAAACAAATGGAAATTGATTAGCACTTGTAAAGTAATGGGCAAATGGGGATTTATTAAAGAGGCTAACCTTCTTGAATCAAAAAATTCGAAAAAAGTTGTTGAACGGTCAATTGATGAAGTTTGGTTTCAAAAAAATAATGGAACCTTTAAGTCATTGGTTTCTACAACACAGCAACCTCCTACAATAGCTCCTTTCTCTAACATAGATAGCACACTACAATTTAAAACAGATAGCACTAGCATTTTAAACACTGTACAATTAGAAAAAAACAATGTATTTAATAATATTGAAGGGGTTTTTTATAGTATTATAAACCAAGGCGATGGTAGCAATATTTATATTACAGATACAGTTACTGTACGCTACAAAGGATACATTTTTGAAACAAATGTAGTTTTCGATCAAACTAAAGATAAACCAGCAACTTTTCCTTTAAACAGACTGATAAAAGGTTGGCAACTAGCAATCCCCAAAATTAATGTTGGTGGTAGTATAAAAATTATAATTCCTTCAGGATTGGCTTATGGAATAAGAACAAGGTCGCCTAAAATACCACCCAACTCCAATTTAGTTTTTGAAATTACTGTTGAAGCTGCAAAACACCAATAAGGTTTCTATAAATAAAAATGCCGTTGATTCGTCAACGGCATTTTTATTTATCAACTACTTAATTAATTATAAAGTTTTTAAAACATCATTCATACTTCTTACAGCAGCAGCACTTGCATTAAACAAAGCTTGCTCGCTTTCATTTAAGTTGGTTGCAATAATTTTTTCCCAACCATTTTTGCCAAGCACTACAGGTACTCCAAGGCAAATATCATTTTGTCCATATTCACCTTCTAAAGCTACGCAACAAGTAATTACTTTTTTCTCATCTCTTACAATTGCTTCAACAACTGCTGCACCAGCAGCACCTGGAGCATACCAAGCACTTGTTCCTATTAATTTTGTAAGGGTTGCACCACCAACCATGGTATCAGCAACGATTTGTTTTTGTTGGTCTTCGTTTAACAATTCTGTAACTGGAATGCTATTTAAACTTGCCAATCTAATTAAAGGAATCATAGTAGTATCTCCATGACCACCAACAACCATAGCATTTAAGTCGCTTGGGCTACAATTTAAGTGTTGGCTAAGTTGGTATTTAAATCTTGCACTATCTAAAGCACCACCCATACCAATAATTTTATTTTTTGGTAAACCTGTACTTTGTAAAGCAAGGTAAGTCATAGTATCCATAGGATTACTTATTACAACTATGATGGTATTTGGAGAATATTTTAATACATTTTCACATACACTTTTTACAATTCCTGCATTTACGCCAATTAGTTCTTCACGTGTCATTCCTGGTTTTCTTGGCAAACCACTAGTTATTACAACTACATCGCTATTAGCAGTTTTTGAATAATCGTTTGTGCTACCCACAATTTTTGTATCAAAGCCCAATAATGCAGCAGTTTGCATCATATCTTGAGCTTTACCTTCTGCTATTCCTTCTTTAATATCTAACAAAACTAATTCACTAGCAAGCTCTTTTCTTGCAATATTATCTGCACAAGTTGCACCAACGGCACCAGCACCAATTACAGTAATCTTCATAAGTTTATTTTTTAAATTTTTGCAAAAGTAAAGCCTTACACATATTGATAAGATTTTATTATAATTTTTTAAAATCTTTGTTCAATTATTGGGGGTTTGCAAAATGTGAAGTTTTGTAAACTAATTACAAGGATGATGTTTATACCTGAGTATAAATATATGGTTTACAAATAGTTGAGAAAATAATAACATTTTAAAAAAATGAAATTATTACAGAAAGAAAAAGTGAAATACAAATACTTTTTAGTCAATTAATCTTATCAGAAAAATTACTAAAATACCAATTGTACAAAATATTACAGTAGTTACAATTTTAGCTTAATAACTAGATTATCCCTTTACTTCTTATTTGAGGAGCAGAAGAAATAATTTTTAGCAACTTCTTAAATAATTTAACAAGCCACATATATACATTTTTAGTTACAACTTTTTAAAATACTACAGTTTGCAAAACCTTTATCATCAAATTCGATAATTGCTATACAACCAACACTTGGGTTAAGTGTATATACAAATTGATTTGTGGGCGTTTTATGATTAGGTTCACCCAATAACTCTATCACATCTTTTTTAGTAGAAAATCCCGACTTTACGGTAGTTTTAGTTTTAATTAAGCCGTTTAAAGCCATAAAAACTTCAACTCTATTACTGCTACGCAACATTTGAAATTGTAAACTTTGCTGTTTTTCTTTAGCAATCGTATTTACAGAAGCTGCAGACTCAACAACCTTTTTAGGTTTTAAAGTAGGCTTTACAAATGCACTACATACAACCATTAATAAAACAAAACGCATAAAAATTTATACTTTATACTTGCTTTTAAATAGTAATTTTCGAAGGGAGTTGGAAATAAAATAAGGTACTACATAAACGAAACTCTTGCTGTAATATTGCACAAAAGCTAGATTTAAGGATATTTTAAGTGTTAACATTTTATTTAAACCAAGATAATATTGAAGCAGGCTGCGATGAAGCAGGCAGAGGTTGCTATGCAGGGCCAGTTTTTGCTGCTGCGGTAATTTTACCAAAAAACTTTTATCATCCTTTACTAAATGATAGTAAACAAGTAAAAGAAAAAGACCGGCAAACTTTAAAAAATTATATTACCAACAATGCTGTTAGCTATGGTATTGCAAGTGTAAGCAATAACGAAATAGATGAAATTAATATTCTCAAAGCAAGCATAAAAGCAATGCATCTTGCTATCAGTAAATTATCAATTACACCCAATTTTTTATTAATAGATGGTAATAGATTTTATCCATATAAAAAAATACCACATCAATGCATAATTAAAGGTGATGGAAAATATGCATCAATAGCTGCTGCCAGCATTTTAGCAAAAACAGCAAGAGACGAATACATGACAAAAATAAATCAGGAATATCCTAATTATGGTTGGCAAAAAAATAAAGGCTATGGTACTTTAGAACATAGAAAAGCAATTGAACAATTTGGTTTATCACCTTATCACAGAACTAGTTTTAACATTTTACCAAAACAAATGAAGTTGTTTTAAGTAGCAACAATGCAACATTCTTATTCATTATCAATTACATTTGCACCAATTACTTGAGTAAACATGACAATTACACAACATTTACAAGAAGCAAAAGACACCCTAGTATCGTTTGAAATTTTACCCCCACTTAAAGGTAAAACTATAACATCTTTATACGACCACTTAGACCCTTTAATGGAGTTTAAACCTAGTTGGATAAACGTTACCTATCACAGAAGTGAAAGTATGTTTAAGAAAAAAGCTGATGGAACTTTTGATAAAGTTGAAGTACGTAAACGCCCAGGCACAGTTGGAATTTGTGCAGCCATAATGAATAGATATAAAATTGATGCAGTGCCACATTTAATTTGTGGTGGCTTTACAAAAAGAGAAACAGAGGATGCATTAATTGACCTTAATTTTTTAGGTGTAGATAATATTCTTGCATTAAGAGGAGATGCTGCAAAAAACGAAGCTAGCTTTGAGCCTGAACCAAATGGAAATGCTTATGCTATTGATTTGCTTAAACAAATTAACAACATGAACAATGGTGTTTACATTGATGATGATATTAGAGATGGAGCAAAAACAAAATTTTGTGCAGGTGTGGCTGGCTATCCTGAAAAACATTTTGAAGCCCCAAACTTAGAAATTGACTTAAACCGTCTTAAAGAAAAAGTAGACAATAACGCTGAATTCGTGATGACTCAAATGTTTTTCGACAACGAAAAATACTTCAAATATGTAAATGATTGTAGGGCAGCAGGCATTACCATCCCTATTATACCAGGTTTAAAACCTATTACTACAAAAAAACAATTAAGTGTATTGCCACGAATTTTTCATGTAGATATTCCAACTGAACTTTCAATAGAAGTTATGAAATGCAAAACAGATGCTGATGTTGAAATTGTTGGTACTGAATGGTTAATTATGCAAAGCAAAAAATTAAAAGAATTTGGTGTTCCTGTTTTACATTACTACACTTTAGGTAAACCAAAAGTTATAAAAAATGTAGTTAAAGAAATTGTTTAAGCTTATGAGCAGCCTAAGTTTTACCTTAATTCAAACTAAATTATTTTGGGAAGATTCTACAAGTAATTTAGAAATGCTATCGGCAAAAATTAGCACTATTAAGGAAAAAACCCAGGTTGTAGTTTTACCAGAAATGTTTAGCACAGGTTTTAGTATGCAGCCAAAACTGTTTGCAGAAAAAATGGATGGCAAAACCGTACAATGGATGAAACAGCAAGCTAGCAAAAACAACATTATTTTGTGTGGTAGTGTAATTATTGAAGAAGATAATAAATTTTACAATCGATTTATTTGGATGCAGCCTAATGGTATTTATGCCACTTATAATAAAAAGCATTTGTTTGCTTTTGCAGGCGAAAACAACCATTACACAGCTGGTGCAAACCAAATAATTACACAAACAAATGGTATTAAGGTTAAGCCATTAATATGTTACGATTTAAGATTTCCAGTTTGGGCGAGGCAACAAAGTAATAACCCTGCTGACATGTATGATGTATTGTTGTATGTAGCTAACTGGCCAGAAAGAAGAAACCATGCTTGGAAAAGTTTATTAATTGCAAGAGCAATAGAAAATCAGTGTTACGTAATAGCGGTAAATAGAGTTGGTAACGATGGCAACAATATTAGCCACAGTGGCGATAGTATGATTATTAATCCATTAGGTGAAGTTGTTTACAGTAAAACCAACGAAGAAGCTATTTTTACATACACCATCAACAAACATGAAATTGAGGAAATAAGAACAAAATTTCCTTTTTATAAAGATGCTGATGGGTTTAATATCCCATTGTAGCGAGTTCTTTTTTAGAAAAGATAATAACATCTTTAATAAAAATATTAGCGTACTCCTCTAGCTCAGTTTTGTGATTTTTAAATGCTATAAATGCTTGGTTATTGCTAGGTGTAAGAAATTTTGCCCTACGATATAATCCCTCAAAACTACGTTGAAGTCCATATTCAAACTTGTAATTAAAGAGCCAATTGTTGGCTTTCATGCTAGGCATTACTTTTTCAAAATTTGGTGGAACAATTGCTTTAAATTTTTCAAGAACTGAGTAAATATTTTCTGCAAATGACTGTAACGCCATTTCATCCTTGAAAATACTGGAACTATTGGCCAAAAAGTAATCATAAATTACATCAATAAAAGCTCCTGCATACAAGCCTACAGCTGGTTTGAGCAATTGTTTTGCAAGCTTTGTTTGTGGATGATTATCAGTAAATTCATCTATCTTTCTATGTAAACTAATACCATCTTGAATACCTTTAGAATAATCAAATTTTTTATTACCTTTTACAAAATCACTAATCAAATTACCAACAACAATTTCTTCACTATTAAATGACAAATATGCATGGGCTAAGAAATTCATAATTTGAAGGTAGATAAATTTTAGAGATTAATCTATTAAATAAATTGTTACAATTTTTTAACAAATAATTATTAGAAAAAATTACTAAATTGCTTAAAAATTCATTTATGAAAATTACAAATTTACTTAGCTTAAAATTCTTGTTATTTACAATAATTATTTTGAACTTATCAAGCACATTTGCTCAATTTGTGTCAGGTTCATCTTCGCCAACTCAAGAGCAGCTTTGGATTTCAGGGCATGGAAAACCTCCTGTTCCACCAGATTTTGACACAAAACTTGGTCAAAATAATTCTCAAAAAAATCCAAATACTTTCTACCGAGGCAAAAACGGAAAATCAATGATTTCGGGTAGCGTTTTTTTATTTGATTCTGCAAGATTAGCAAATGTGGAACTTTACGACTCGAGTACTTTTTTTAAAATGCCAATAAAATTAAATTTGTATACCCATGAAATTTCTTACAATTTTAATGGTGTTGAACGAATAGCTTCACCAATTTTATTCAAATCAATCAAATTCCTAAAAGAAAAATCCGATTCAGTTGAAATAGTTTTTAAAAGTGGATTTGAAGATAAAAAAGAGATGTATAAAAACTATCTATTCGAAGTTTTATCTGAAGGAAAATTTACTTTATTAAATAATAAACATGTAATTGTTGTAGGATCGAGAAGTGAAATAAGCAATGATTATATTGGCACCTTTAGGGGGGCTAACGATATTTACGTTTACCTAAATAAAAATTTAGAAAAAGCTAAACTTACTAAAACATTTTTCTTTGATAGATTTAAAGAAAGTAAACTATCTATAATGCAAAAATTTGTTACTGACAATTTTATTGACTTTAAAAAGATTGATGATTTAAAAATGCTAGTAAACTTTTACAATAGTTTACCTGAATAAAAATCTACTACACCAATGCCCAACTCATCTCTCCATTTTTCTCATCTTTAATTTGTATCCCAATTGCTTGCAATTGATTACGAATGGCATCACTGGTAACATAATCTTTTTTAGCTTTTGCTTCTTTTCTTAAATTAATTAAAACTTGTATGGTATCGTCTAATTTATTATTTGTAACGGCTGCATGCTCATTCTTCAGTCCAAACACATCAAATAAATAACTTTTTAAAGTAGTTTTTAAGAGTTGTAAGCCATTTGCTGAAATTTCATTAGGCTTAATTTGTCCACCTTTTAATGAGTTTACAATAGTTGCCAATTCAAATAAGCAACCAATTGTTTTTGCTGTGTTAAAATCATCATCCATACTTTCTTTACAAGAAGTTGCAATATTTTCAATTCTTACATCCAATTCAGTTTTGCTTTCATTCAACACTAATAATTCAACATTCATAATTACTTCATAGGCATCCATTAGTTTACCAAGACCTTTTTCTGCATCTTGTAAACCTTTTATGTTAATATCAAGCTCGCTAGAGTAATGCGATTGTAAAAACAAAAATCTTAGTACACTTGGGGCATATCCTTTATCGAGTAACGGATGATTACCTGTAACAAACTCCATTGGCAATATTGAATTACCAAGGCTTTTACTCATTTTTTGGCCATTAAAATTTAGCATATTCGTATGCAACCAATATTTTGCTCCACCTTGTTTACAACTTCCTACATTTTGTGCAATTTCACATTCGTGATGAGGAAATTTTAAATCCATTCCACCGCCATGTATATCAAAAGTTTCACCTAAATATTTTGTACTCATAGCACTACACTCTAAATGCCAACCTGGAAAGCCTTTTCCCCAAGGGCTGTTCCATTGCATAATATGTTCTGGCGATGCTTTTTTCCATAAAGCAAAATCAATAGAGTTACGTTTTTCTTCTTGTCCATCTAAATCTCTGTAGCCTGCCATTAATTCATCAATATTTCTTCCACTTAAAATGCCATAGCCATGTGTATCATTATATTTTTTTACATCAAAATACACCGACCCTTTAACTTCATAGGCAAATCCATTTTTTATTAAGTTTTCAATTAACTCAATTTGCTCAACAATGTGGCCTGTTGCTGTTGGCTCTATAGTTGGAGGAATAGTATTAAAAGCATCCATAATTCTATGAAAGCTAACAGTATATTTTTGTACTATTTCCATTGGCTCTAAGCTTTCTAGTTTGGCCTGAGCTTCCATTCTGTTTACACCTTCTCCTCTATCGTTGGTTAAATGACCTGCATCTGTAATATTTCGTACATATCTTACTTTATATCCTAAAAATGTTAAGTATCTATAAATTAAATCAAAAGAGCAAAATGTTCTCAAATTTCCTACGTGTGGTTCACTATAAACAGTTGGTCCACATACATATAAACCTACTCTACCAGGTACAATGCTTGTGAATAATTCTTTTTTTCGTGTAAGTGTATTGTAAACATGCAATTGAGAAGCCATATTAACTTTTAAAATTTTACGCGAAAGTAATCTAAACAACTTTTGTAATGTTCTAAAACTTTCTGCAAATTACTTTTCTAACAATCTTAATGTTTGGTGCATCATAGCAGGTAAAGCTTGATATAATTGGGTGCCTTGAGTTTTCAACTCTAACATTTCTTTAGTTACGTCCTTAATTTTTTTTGCTGGGTTACCAACAATCAAACTTCTTGCGTCAAAAACTATATCATTATTTACAAAACTTAAAGCACCCACAATACTTTCATCTCCAATTACAGCATTATCCATAATTACAGCATTCATCCCAATCAAGCAGTTTTTACCAATAGTAGCTCCATGAATTATTGCTCCATGCCCAATATGTGCAGCTTCTTTTAGCAAAACTGTAGTTCCCGGAAACATATGTACAACACAATTTTCTTGCACATTACAGCCATCTTCTATTACAATTTTACCCCAATCTCCTCTTAAAACAGCATTTGGGCCAACATAAACATTGGCACCAATAACTACATTTCCTAGCACTGTAGCTTGTGGATGTATAAATGCAGTTTGATGTATGATGGGTTGTTGATGATTAAATTCATAAATCATTTTTCAGATATTTTTATGAGTAAAGAAAAGATAAATTTATTTCATTTGGTAGTTTCGTGTAGAAAACTACATTTGCACAAAATTTTGAAAAGTTATGTTCTGGAGTTTAGAATTAGCTAGTTACCTAGAGGAAGCACCTTGGCCAGCCACAAAAGATGAATTAATTGATTATTCAATAAGAAGTGGTGCACCAATTGAAGTGGTTGAAAATTTACAAGAACTAGACGATGAAGGAGAAATTTATGAAAGTATAGAAGACATTTGGCCTGATTATCCTAGCCAAGATGATTTTATGTTTAATGAAGATGAATACTAAAACTATTATCAACTACTTATAAAAAATCCTGCTTTTTAAAGCAGGATTTTTTGTTATTGAATATCCTATTTAATGATAGTAAGTAAAAAAGCATCAATTTCCTTTTTTACACCTTCTACATCTTTACTTAACAATGGATTTCCCATTACATGATTGCCAACATTGGGCATGGCTACAAATTTTTTATTAGTGCTAGATAGTTGTTCAACCATTTTTTTCATGGCACTTACTTTAACAACTTTGTCTTGATTTGCTTCATCTTTATAATATCCTAGGGTTAAAACAGGACTAGTAATTTTTTTAAACGTTTCACTATTCATGGTAGTTTCTAACATTTCTTGTAGTTGAACTACAGCCTCTAGCCTATACTTACAATTCCAATACTTTGCATATTCTGGCAGTTTGCAATTTTCAACAACATTATAATTTCCACCTTTTACCAATCGTGCAATTTGTAAACCCCAAGGATTATTCAATAGCCAAGCATTAGGGTCGTTTATTTCAATATTTTGCGACATTAAAACACAAACATATACAACGCTAGGAAAGCTTGCTGCTAATTGTAGAGATTGAGTGCCTCCGGTACTTGTACTTATTAAAATTACTTTTTCGCCCAATTGTTTTCCAATTGCAAGTGCTTGCTTTGCTGCTTCCCAATAATTTTCAGCAGTTAAATCGCTTAATTCTTCTGCCGATTTTAATCCATGTGAACTTAGCCTTGATAAATAAAGATTACATCCAAACTTTTTAGCAACATACTTATGTATTGCATTACCTTCTTCTTGAGAAGCAGAAAAACCATGCAAATACACAATGGCATATTTTGTTTTTGCCTTTGTGGTATCATTTTGCCATACAATTCTTGCCTGATTATCTTCTTTTACTGGCAATGCATTTTCGCTTGCTGCTACAAAACTATCTAATGCTGCCCCTGTATAATTTATCTTAGGGAGGCTACTTGAGTAGTTTGGCGTTGAGGGGTTAGGCCCAAAAGCATACACTAGGCTAAGTATTACAATAACTACCAGCAATCGTTTAATCCATTTCATATTTTATTATTTACAAGTTGAAGGAAAAAATTCATCTAATAAACTTTTAATTTCTAATGTGAAATTTTTTCGTTTATCGTATACCAAATTTTTTACAAATAAAACACAAGAATATCCTCTACACAAATCAATTAAAGTCCATTGGCAAAAAAATCCTGGCGAAGTTATTGCAGTTGCCTCACCTTTTTCATTTGTTTCTAAAAGCCAAACTCCATAGCCATAACCATAACCTTTTGTCCATTCAGGGGTAAATTTTACTTTATCCACGTCTATTTGCAGTTTATGCATTTCGTTTATTGCTTTTTCACTCAATACTTTTTTGCCTTTATAAATACCTTTATTTAAAATCATGGTTAAAAAGGTTGAATAATCTTGTACAGTGCTAAAAGCCCCACCACTTGGGTTTGGCGATTTTGAACCATCTCCAAAATTTGTTGCTCTAATTTGTAATGGCTTAAATATTTTATCGTTCATTAAAGTTGTAAATGGCTTTTTTGTTACAATTTCACAAACTCTTGCAGCAATACTTAAACCTGCACTTCCATAACTAAAAAACTCACCAGCATTAAATTCAATTTCACTTTTAGTTGCAAACTGTTCTACTTCTTTTTCCAAATCTTCGAATACCTTATGACCGTAAGGTTTATACTGATGTTGCTCTAACCCTGTTTGGTGGGTGAGGCAATGCCTAATAGTGATATAACCCTTTTTATATTTTTCAAAAATTGGTAAATACTTACTTACTCTATCATCTAAGCTAATTTTACCTTCATCTACAAGTGCCATAATCATAGCACAAGTAAACCACTTACTTGCATTAGCAATTGGCACTTGAGTATTTACTTTAAACTCTTCATTAGAGTTTTTAACAAACAAGTTATTGCCATCTTTGGCAATAATCAAAGCAAAATCTTTACTAATAACTTCTTTATTTTTCTCTAAAAATCTCAATAATGCACTCGAATCAAATTGTGCAAACGAATACTGAAAAAATAGCATAAAAATCAATGCCAGACTGACTTTAAGACACTTTTCTAAAAATTTAACCGCCATAATTTCTTGTTATTTATTTTGGATGATTTATTGATGCAATGTTATCAACAAAACAAATCGAAAAAAAAGAAAAATAGTTAAAATCAAACAACAAAAACAAAATTTATGAGTTTACAAAATTTCACCATAAAAGCAGCCGAAACTGTACAACATGCACAACAACTTGCTTTTAATAATAGCAATACAAATATTGAAACTAATCATTTATTAAAAGCATTGCTTAAAAATGAAGAAGATATTGCTACACATTTACTTAAAAAAAACAATGTACTTGTTGCACTAGTGCAAACTAAAAATGAGGAAGCTTTAAGCAAGCTACCCAAACAAACTAGTGGTGAAGCTGCACAACAAGTAAGTAGAGATGCCAACAACGTTTTACTAAAAGCAAATGCTGCATTAAAACAATTTAAAGATGAGTTTGTAAGCGAGGAACATTTATTGCTTGGGATTATTCAAAATAATGATAGTACAAGTAAAATTTTAAAAGATGCAGGGCTTACAGAAAAAGGACTCATTGCAGCAATCAATGATTTACGTAAGGGCAGCACCGTTAATAGTGCATCTCAAAATTCCGATTTTAATGCATTAAAAAAATATGCTAAAAACTTAATTGAACTAGCCACAAAAGGTAAGCTTGACCCTGTAATTGGTAGAGATGAAGAAATTCGTAGAACCCTACATATACTAACACGAAGAAGCAAAAACAATCCTATTTTGGTAGGAGAACCTGGCGTTGGTAAAACTGCCATTGCCGAAGGTTTAGCCATGAGAATTGCCAATGGTGATGTGCCAGAAAATTTAAAATCGAAAATTATTTATGCCCTCGATATGGGGTTGCTTATTGCAGGAGCAAAATACAAAGGCGAGTTTGAAGAACGCCTAAAAAGTGTGGTTAAAGAAGTAGCTGAAAGTGATGGAGATATAATTTTATTTATAGATGAAATACATACTTTAATTGGTGCTGGTGGCGGAGAAGGTGCCATGGATGCAGCTAACATTTTAAAACCTGCTTTGGCACGAGGTGAACTAAGAGCAATTGGTGCTACAACATTAAACGAATACCAAAAATATTTTGAAAAAGATAAAGCATTAGAAAGAAGATTTCAAAAAGTTTTGGTAGATGAACCAACTGTTGAAGATGCTATTTCTATTTTAAGGGGCTTAAAAGATAGATACGAAACCCACCATCATATTCGGATAAAAGATGATGCCATTATTGCTGCTGTGGAACTAAGCAATAGATACATAACCGATAGGTTTTTGCCTGATAAAGCTATTGACTTAATTGATGAAAGTGCTGCTAAACTTAGATTAGAGATGAATAGCATGCCTGAGGAATTGGATAGTTTAGAACGGCAAATTCGTCAACTAGAAATTGAACGTGAAGCTATTAAAAGAGAAAATGATAAAGAGAAGCTAAAAGAACTATCCACTGAAATTTCTAACCTACAAATTCAAAGAGATACGTTTAAAACAAAATGGCAAAATGAAAAGTCTTTAGTAGAAAAAATTCAAACAGCAAAAGCTAACATTGAAAATTTAAAATTTGATGCCGAGCAAGCTGAACGTAATGGTGATTTTGGAAAGGTTGCAGAAATTAGGTATGGTAAAATTAAAGAGCAAGAAAAAATTATTGCCGAAACATCTGTACTCATAGAAAACTTTGGTGAGGTAAGATTAATGAAAGAAGAAGTAGATGCTGATGATATTGCAGAAAATGTAGCAAAAGCAACAGGCATTCCTGTACAAAAAATGCAACAAAGCGACAGGGAAAAATTATTGAATTTAGAAGATGAATTACACAAACAAGTTGTAGGGCAAGATGCTGCTATAGAAGTGGTTGCAGATGCAGTTCGTAGAAGTAGAGCAGGATTACAAGATCCTAAAAAACCAATTGGTAGCTTTATTTTCTTAGGTACAACAGGAGTAGGTAAAACTGAATTGGCTAAAGCATTGGCTAATTATTTGTTCAACGATGAAACTATGCTTACAAGAATCGACATGAGTGAGTATCAAGAAAAGCATACAGTGAGTCGTTTAGTTGGTGCCCCTCCAGGATATGTTGGTTACGACGAAGGTGGACAACTTACAGAAGCTGTTCGTCGAAAACCATATAGTGTGGTGTTATTAGATGAAATTGAAAAAGCTCATCCAGATGTTTGGAATATTTTATTGCAAGTTTTAGACGATGGTAGACTTACAGATAATAAAGGCAGAATGGTAAACTTTAAAAATACCATTATTATCATGACAAGTAATATTGGCAGCCACATTATACAAGAGGCGTTTGAAAAAGTAAATGATAATAATATTGATGAAATTACTGCAAAAACTAAAGTTGATGTAATACAACTGCTTAAAGAAACGGTGAGACCAGAATTTTTAAACAGGATTGATGAAATTGTAATGTTTAATCCTCTATTAAAAAAAGAAATTAAAGGAATTATTAAAATACAATTATCACAACTTAGCAACACCCTTGCAAAATCTTCAATAAACATTGAATTTACTGATTATGCTCTCGATTTTTTAGCTGAAAATGGATACGATATTACATTTGGTGCAAGACCACTAAAGCGGTTAATTCAAAAAGAAATTATAAATCCATTAAGCAAAAAAATTCTAGCGGGCGAAATAGATAAAACCAAAACAATAATTGTTGATGTTTTTGACAATGTTGTGGTATTTAGAAGCTAATTAAAGCTTTAATGAAAAGGTAAAGTCGGCAATGCAAAGCCGACTTTTTTTTCTTTACTTTTAAAAACTAAACAACAAAAATTTCGTTTACTAAAATCAAAACTACATTTGCAGCGAAGTTTAGAGATAATGAACAAAATTAAAATTAGCTTGGTCGATGATCATCAACTCATAAGAGAAGGAATTGGCAATCTTATTAAAACATTTGATGAGTTTACTATAGTTTCTGAACATTGTAATGGTAAAGAATTTATTGAAAGCCTAACACTTGACAATACCCCAGATATTGTTTTATTAGATATAAATATGCCACTGATGGATGGCTTTGAAACTGCAGCTTATATCAAAAAAAATTGTCCCAGTATATTAATTCTTGCTTTAAGCATGTTAGATGATGATGCCACCATTGTAAAAATGATAAGATTAGGTGCAAAAGGGTACATTCTTAAAAATACCAATGCACAAGAATTAAAAGAGGCACTACATACCGTAAGTAAAGAAAAATTTTTTTATAACAAACAAACAGCTGATAAAGCCATTGAAGTTGCACGATATAGAAAACCTGAACTAGCAGATGCAAATTTTGGCTTAACAGAAAATGAAATTCAATACATATACTATTCTTCTCTAGAAAAATCTACAAAAGAAATGGCCGATTTACTTTGTGTGAGCATTAGAACTTTAGAATACTACAGAGAATCGGTGTACGAAAAAACAAACACTAAATCAAAGGTAGGCATGATACTTTTTGCAATTAAACACAAACTCATCAACATTGATTAATCATTGGATGTGTAAGTAATGCAATTTATTTTATTTACCATTTTGCATATTTTTTAATAATCAATTCCTATTACTCCAAAGCTATTTATATATTATTCTATTTTTGAAACAAATATTATTATTTAATGCAAACAAATTTTTTAGTTGTTGGTAGTGGTATTGCTGGCTTAACTTATGCTATAAAAGTTGCAAAAAGGTTTCCTGAAAAAAAAGTAACCATCATAACCAAAACAACAAGTGATGAAACTAATACAAAATATGCCCAAGGTGGTATAGCGGGTGTATGGAATGCAGCAAAAGATAGCTTTGCAAAACATATTGATGATACACTTATTGCTGGTGATGGTCTTTGTGATAAAGATATTGTTGAGATTGTAGTTAAAGAAGGACCAGAAAGAATTAGAGAAATAATTGATTATGGTGCAGATTTTGACAAAACCAATACAGGTGAATATGCACTAGGCAAAGAGGGTGGCCATAGTGAATTTAGAATTTTACACCACAAAGATGTAACTGGTAAAGAAATGGAACGTGCATTATTGCAAGAAGTATCATCTTTATCAAACATCGAAATATTAAATCATTGTTTTGTTGTAGATTTAATAACCCAACATCATTTAGGTTATTTAGTTACAAAAAGCACACCCGATATTACTTGCTTTGGTGTTTATGTGTTAAATACCACCACCAACGAAATTGAAAAAATAATTGCAACAACTACTATGCTTGCAAGTGGTGGCTGTGGCCAAGCATACAGAACAACTACAAATCCTAAAATTGCAACAGGCGATGGCGTTGCAATGGTTTACAGAGCCAAAGGAAGAATTGAAAATATGGAGTTTATACAATTTCATCCAACTGCTTTGTACGAACCTGGCGTTTCACCAAGTTTTTTAATTACAGAAGCGGTTCGTGGTGATGGAGCAATTTTACGCAACAAACAAGGCGAAGCCTTTATGCCAAAATACGATGAAAGAAAAGATCTTGCACCTCGTGATATTGTAGCACGAGCTATTGATAATGAAATGAAAAAAGCTGGTCTTGAGTGTGTGTATCTCGATTGTACCCACATGAATAAAGAAAAGTTTATAGCCCACTTTCCAAATATTTATGAAAAATGTTTAAGCATTGGAATTGATGTAATGAAGCAGTTCATTCCTGTTGCACCAGCTGCACATTATAGTTGCGGAGGAATAAAAACAGATGAACATGCTCAAACTTCAATTAAAAATTTATTTGCATGTGGTGAATGTGCTAGTACAGGTTTACATGGTG
This sequence comes from Chitinophagaceae bacterium, assembly GCA_049242865.1. Taxonomy (GTDB): domain Bacteria; phylum Bacteroidota; class Bacteroidia; order Chitinophagales; family Chitinophagaceae; genus CAIVPM01. The sequence goes on from JBMLOR010000171.1 coordinate 31,690, forward strand.
CTAATCGGTTAGCCAGCAATAGTTTACTAGAGGCCATGGTTTTTGCACACAGAGCAAGTGAAGCTACCACCAAATCCCCAAATTGGCAGGAAGACAAACTTTCAAAAAAGAATATCAGTAAAAATATTTTTTTTGGGAATCAACAAGATTCTACTAATCCCCCCTTGGGGGGCTGGGGGGCTTCAGAAACTTTATTTCCAAATTGGAATGCTTTAGGAACAACTGAGCCAAAAGAAATGATTTTAATTACGCAAAGCCTTAAAGAGTTGCAAAGCATTATGAGCGATTATGTGGGCATTGTTAGAACTGATGTTCGTTTGCAAAGAGCTATGAAGCGACTTGATTTATTGTACGAAGAAACCGAAAATTTGTATAGAAATACTAAAGTTTCGCCTCAACTCTGTGAACTAAGAAATCTTATAACTGTTGCTTATTTAATAGTTAAAGGAGCAAGTTTTAGAAAAGAAAGCAGAGGATTACATTACAATACCGACCATCCAACTAAAAGTGATATTTTACAAGATGTAAT
>JBMLOR010000171.1:32318-37422 GCA_049242865.1 Chitinophagaceae bacterium
TTACTCAAACCCATATTTTGACCAACCAGTTGGCAATGGTATGGTGAAGCTCATATTTTTTTTAGTGATGGGGTGTTTAAACGACAAACCACTAGCTTGTAAAAAAATACTACCATCGGCTACAGTTCTTTTAAAGCCATATTTTACATCGCCTACTATAGGCGATTTTATATTTGCTAATTGAGCTCGTATTTGGTGAAATCTTCCTGTAAAAAGTTTTACCTCTAACAAAGTATATTTAATACTCTGTTTTATTGTACTGTATTGCAATTTGGCCAATTTAGCTTCATTTGTTTTTTTTTGTACAACGAATGATTTTTGCAGTTTATTGTTTTTCTCTACCCAATTTTCTAGTGTACTAGCTAATGGATTTGGAGCATTACCTACTACAGCATGATAGGTTTTTTGGGTTGTTTCATTTTTAAAACCTTCGCTTAACAACGCTGCTACTCCAGCATTTTTAGCAAAGAGAATTAGCCCTTGAGCTCTTTTGTCTAACCTATGTACAACAAATAATTTTAATTGATACTCTAGTAAATTTTGAAAAAAAATTACATCTTCACTATCTATCCCACTAGGCTTGTTAAATACAGCCAAACTATCATCTTCGTGAATTAACATGTTTAAATTTAAATATAAAAAAAGTAATCAACCAATTTTAATAAATACAAAATCAATAAATCATCAATCAACCAATAAGCATATTTATTCTACAGTTACACTTTTAGCCAAATTCCTTGGCATATCTACATTATAGCCTTTTGCTACGCCAACATAATAACTTAATAATTGCAATGGAATAGTGCTTAACAATGGTGCTACAATTTCGTCTGCATCTGGTACAAAAATGGTATCATTAGCCATACTTGGGATGACGGTATCTCCTTCTGTTGCTATTGCAATTACCATTCCTTTACGAGCTTTAATCTCCTGTACATTACTTACAATTTTTTCGTAGTAGCTATCTTTTGTGGCTACAAAAACAACTGGCAATTCTTCTGTAACTAAAGCTATAGGTCCGTGTTTCATTTCTGCTGCAGGATAACCCTCTGCATGTATATAGCTAATTTCTTTAAGCTTTAAAGCACCTTCTAATGCAATAGGAAAATTATAACCACGCCCTAAAAACAAAGCATTTGCACAATCTTTATATTTCTCTGCTACTGCTTTTATATGATCTGTTTGTTGTAAAATAGTGGTAACTTTTTGAGGAATATCGTTTAACTCTTGCAGCAAATGCATATAACGCTCTTGTGTAATAGTTTTTTTGTGATGTGCAATTTTAAAACCCATCATCATTAACACAGCAAGTTGCCCTGTAAATGCTTTTGTGCTTGCAACTCCTATTTCTGGTCCAGCATGTGTATATGCCCCTGCATGGCTAATACGTGCAATACTGCTTCCTACAACATTAACAACTCCAAAAATAAACGCTCCTTTTTGTTTTGCATTTTCAAGAGCCACCATAGTATCAGCTGTTTCTCCACTTTGAGATATAGCAATAATTACATCGCCTTCGTTAATGATTGGGTTTCGATATCTAAATTCACTTGCGTACTCTACTTCAACAGGAATTCGGCATAGTTCCTCAAACAAATATTCTGCAAGCAATGCAGCATGCCAACTTGTACCACAAGCCACAATTATAATTCTATTTGCATTGGCTAGTTTATCAAAATTATTTTCAACACCAGCCATTTTTATCTCCCCAACATCTGCCAACAATCTTCCTCTTAAACAATCTTGTATTGTACTTGGTTGCTCATGAATTTCTTTAATCATAAAATGGTCGTAACCACCTTTTTCAATCGCAGCCAATTCCAAATCTAGTTTTTGAATAAACGGAGTTTGCTTTTCGTTTCCTAAATTTTTAAGTACCAATTCATCAGCTTTAACAATGGCTATTTCATAATCGTTTACATAAACAACTTCTTTTGTAAACTCAATAATAGGACTTGCATCACTAGCCAAAAAATGTTCTCCCTTTCCAATTCCTATAACTAATGGACTTCCTTTTCGAGCAGCATAAATAGTGTCAGGGCTTGCCGTTTCTATCAATAAAATACAATAAGCACCTACAATACGTTTAAGTGCAATACGCATGGCTTCTTCTAAGCTACAACTATTATTGTTGCGTATATCTTGTATAAAATTTAGTAAAACTTCGGTATCTGTATCACTTTTAAAAGTATATCCTTTACTTAAAAGTTCAGTTTTTAGTGTTGCATAATTTTCAATAATACCATTATGTAACATAGCTATAGTGCCATCATTACTTAAATGTGGATGTGCATTTCTATCACTAGGCTCGCCATGTGTAGCCCATCGGGTATGTCCAATTCCTATTGATCCAGCAATGTTTGCACCTACTATGCTTTCTTCTAAATCGGCAACTTTTCCTTTCTTTTTAAAAAGCTGAATTCCGTTATTTAATAAAGCAATACCAGCACTATCGTAACCTCTATATTCTAATCTTTTTAATCCTTTTATTACTACTGGGTAAGCATCTCTATATCCTATATATCCAACAATTCCACACATAATTATTAAAAGTTTTGGGTTGTACTAATTGTATAAATTTGCTGCAATATTAAAGTTTAGTATTGATATTAAATTGATTAGATATGATTGAAACAACTTTTGCTGCTTTAGATTTTAGTGAAAATTATATACTCGAAGATGATTGCGTTTTATTGCGACCTTTAGAAGAAGATGATTGCGACAATTTGCTTGAATTTAGTTTAAATGAACCTGATACTTGGAAATTTGGAATTATAACTGCAGCAGGTGAAGAAAACTTAAAAAACTATATAAAAGATGCCTTAAAAGGCAGAAATGACAAACACTCCTACCCCTTTATTGTGTTTGATAAAACTAGCAATAAATATGCAGGAAGTACTAGGTTTTATGACATTAAAAATAACTTCAGAACAACTCAACTTGGTTACACTTGGTATGGCGAAAAATTTAGAGGAACAAGCTTAAACAAACGTTGCAAAAAACTGTTGTTAGAATTTGCTTTTGAAAAAATGAATTTTTTAAGGGTTGAATTTAGGGCAGATGTTTTAAATGAAAGAAGTGTAGCTGCCATGAAAAGTATTGGGTGTGTTGTTGAAGGAATTTTACGACAAGATGTACCAAAAATTAATGGAGAAAGAAGAACTAGTATTATACTAAGTATTTTGCAAAACGAATGGCACACATCGGTGAAACAAAATATCATCGACCAAATTAATAAAATTGGTAATAAATAAAATGACTAACAATAAAATTTTTATATCAAAAGGTTACACGCTTTTTATAGATAGAGACGGCGTAATTAATAAAGAAAAAAAAGAGGATTACATTTATACTTGGGAAGAATTTGAGTTTTTAGAAGGTGTATTAGAAGGCCTTAAAATTTGCAATCATTTTTTCGACAACATCATTTTAATCACCAATCAAAGAGGTATAGGGCGTGGATTAATGACACATCAAAATTTAGAAACACTTCATACAAAAATGTTAGAAGTTATTAAAACTAATGGTGGAAGAATTGATGCAATTTATTATTGTGCCGATGATGATAATAATTCACCTAACAGAAAGCCAAACCCAGGAATGGCTTTTAAAGCAGTTAAAGATTATCCCCATATAAATTTACAAAAAACATTGATGGTTGGCAATAGAATTAGTGATATGAAATTTGCAAGAAATGCAGGCGTGCAAAGTGTTTTTGTTGCTACAACGCATCCAGAAATAGCCTACCCTCACGAAGCTATTGATTACAGATTCGATAATTTATTAGCCTTTGCAAAAGCTTTAACAAAAAGCTAAAGTTTTAAATTACAGTGTTTGATATTGAGTTTTGATTTTCTTTTGGCAAGATTTTGGTGTTATTTAATAGTATAAAAATAATCTAGTTTTTTAAGGAAGTTGATTTACACGAAACAATGAAAAAGCATACTTTAATATTGATATTTTTTGTAATAAAATTTGCTTATGGTCAAACACTCGATGCTACCAGCAAACAACAATTACAACAACTAGAAGAACAGCTAAAAGTACATACAGATAGCATCATTAACTCTGAAGATTTTTATACAAGATTTAAAAGTGACAGTGCTTTCGTAAGGGGTTTTGTACAAGCCTTAAAAGTTAAAAACTCATTTTATTACAACTTCGACTCTTTACAAATTTCTAAGCTTATGTCGCCCGATAGTAGCTTTAAAATTTTTACTTGGCAAGTGATGAAAGATTTTACTTATTATCGTCAAAGAGGTGCTATACAAATGAAAACTGCTGATGGTAGCCTAAAACTTTTTCCATTATTTGATGTGAGCGATTTCACTGAAAATCCACTTGATAGTGTTCGTGATGCTAATAGATGGATTGGAGCAGTTTATTACAATATCATCATGAAAAAAGTAGGTAAAACTACTTATTATACTTTGCTTGGAAGCGATGCTAACGATGCAAGAAGCAATAAAAAGTATATTGAAATTTTAACTTTTAATGAAGAAGGTAAGCCACAGTTTGGTGCTCCTATTTTTAGCTATCCTAATGATGGTATTAAGCCATTTCCTCCAGCCTATAGATTTTGCTTAGAATTTAAAAAAGATGGTGGTGCAAGAATGAACTATGAAAAAAACAGTGGAATAATTTTTATGGATCATTTAATTAGTGAAAGCAACGAACCTAGCCTAAAATATACCCTTGTACCTTATGGAGATTATGAAGGATTTAAGTGGGTTAAAGGCAAATGGGTTTTTACAGATGTTCCTTTCGAAAAAATAATTACAGAAAAGCCAACTTATTTACCAAAACCTGATAAAGATTTAAAAGATAATTAAATGCTTTACTTAATTCAGATAAAAATTTAAAAGCAAGCGGCTTAACCCTTTTGTGTCTTCTTTGCAAAACTTTGTGTAACAGTTATACCAAACAAAAACACAAAGATGAAAATAAATTGTAGGTTACATTATTCAAATACGATTTCCAAAACTCCCCCTTGGGGGATTTATTGGGCTACTTTCTTTGTGGGATTTAAGGGGCTATTACTTTAAGAGGTGTTGCAAATAAAAAACCTTGAAGTTTATTTCCTTCAAGGTTTTTTATGTAGTAT
>JBMLOR010000172.1:0-1301 GCA_049242865.1 Chitinophagaceae bacterium
ACATCCCACCAATCTCTGTTTTCATTTAAACTTCCTCTTAATGTATCGGCTTTTGTAAAAACTTCTTTTTTATTTAACTGTGCCTTGCTTGTAAAGGCTAGTAAAATCAGTAAACCTAATAATATATTTTTCATTATTTATTCAATCATCAAATATAAATTTGTTCTCAATTGGTTGAAGAATTGTTTCAATAAAACTACACTATTTCAATCATAAAATCTTAAGTCAAATAATTGTTTTGCCGTATGAAAAATATACTTTCTATTGTATTTCTTTTTGTGCTATTAAGTTCTTTTGCACAAAAAAAACAACTTCCAATTTTGCCAGGAGCTTACCAAACACAATCTTACTTGCATTTATTAAAAGGCAAGCGGGTTGGTGTTTTTGCAAATCATACAGCAACTATTGGCAAAACTCACATTGTAGATAGTTTGCAAAAACTTGGGATAAATATTGTTGTTGCCTTTGGCCCTGAGCATGGCTTTAGAGGCAATGCAGATGCTGGCGAAAAAGTAGAAACTTTTGTAGATTCTGCTACTAAAATTAACGTGGTAAGTTTGTACGGTAAAAAGCGAAAACCATCGGCACAGGATGTACAAAATGTGGATGTTTTGCTGTTTGATATTCAAGATGTTGGAGTACGTTTCTATACTTTTATTTCTTCGTTGCAAGAGTTTATTGAAACGGCTATTGAATATAATAAACCTCTTATAGTTTTTGATAGGCCCAACCCAAATGGTTTTTATGTTGATGGTCCAGTTTTAGATACTGCTTATAAAAGTTTTGTGGGCATGCAACCAATACCTGTTGTATATGGAATGACAATGGGCGAATACGCCAAAATGCTTATTGGAGAAAAATGGTTGGCTGCAAAATACAATAAGCAAATAGACAATAAAGTTTCGCTTGGCGAAGTGTTGGGTTTTGAAAATGAAAGAAAAAATTTTAGTCTTACTGTAATTCCATGTAAAAATTATACCCACAAAAGTTTGTACGAATTGCCCATAAAACCATCTCCAAATTTGCCAGATATGGCAACTATTTATTGGTATCCTAGTACTTGCTATTTCGAAGGAACTGTTTTTAGTGAAGGTAGAGGAACTGATTATCCTTTTTGTGTATTTGGGCATCCAAGTTTAAAACCAAATAACGACACAGTTGTTGCTTTATATAAGTTTACCCCAACTAGTAGGTTTGGTGCAAAAGAGCCAAAACTAAAAGACAAGCAATGCTTTGGTTGGAATGTACACGACAAAAATTATAACAATATACTTAAACATCTTAACAAAAAAATTGATATT
>JBMLOR010000173.1:0-1369 GCA_049242865.1 Chitinophagaceae bacterium
TGTATCTATGGCAAATACATTTTGAATAAAAGTGCCCACAAATAAAGTGTTTTCACTACTAGTTAAATGAGATGCAAATATTGGCTTTGATTGATAAGTAATTTCTCCATTTCCATTCGGGCTAAAATAAAACAATCCACTTGCTGTAGCAGCATACAAAGTTTTTGTAGGTGCATGGTATAAAACATCTCTGCAACGCCCTTTGTTGAAATTTAAATTGTAAATATTTTTTGCTAGTAAACCATTTGAATGGGTAAGCCATTTAGGTATTTCTTTTAAACTAAGGGTTTCTTTTGCATTTATAATTCCAATATCATTAGAGTATGCAATTGCAAATAAATTATCACTAATTTGTGTAGCACTTTTTGAAGCTATTTGGTAATTTGTAGAACTTGTACTGTTGAGTACAGAAAGTTGGTCGCTGGATACAAAAACTTTATTTTCATTATCTAAAAAAATATCTAAAATCTCATGATTATTTGTTCGTTTAAAAATAGTAGTAAATTTTTTTGAAGATGAATTGAATTTTAGAATAGAATTGCTAATGCTACCAACTAAAATATCCTCTTTATTGTTCACAATTGCCGAAAAACTTTCATTGTTAATAGTAAATAATTTGCTATAAATGTTTGGTACAATTAGCAAGCCATTAGTTAAAGTGCTAAACCAATAATTGCCTTCTTTGTCTTGTATAACTTTTGAAATACTATTGTCATTAAAAAAGCAAACTCCTTTAAATTTTGGTACAAAATTTTTGTCAAAGCAATAGGCTCCTTTACTAGTGCAAATCCAAATTTCGTTATTAAATTCACAAACATTTTGCACAAATGTACCTTTAGGTAAATAAGGGAATGTTTTTATAGTTTGGTCTCCAAGTTGGTGTATGTATGGATAAGTGTTTCTTGTAATAGCATAGAATGTATTATTTAGCTTTAGTAAAAAATAAAAAATAGCTTTTGTTTCTGAAAATTTTAAAAGAGGTTTTAATAAACTATCAGTAAATAAAAAAACTTGATTTTGGTTAATAAAGTAAAAGTTATTTTTTGAGAAAAAGTTTGCGTATTGATTGGTTGAATTAATATATTTTGAACTATATTTTTTTGAATTTAAATCAAATATTCTGATGCTATCATATTTAATCGACACTAGTTTTTTATTTATACAACCAACAGCACTATAAGAACCCGGAGTGATAAATGCAATTTTTTCTAATTCAAGATTATTGGTAGTTTTATAATAATTTCCAGCAAAATCTTGGCAATAAATTTCGTTATTTATTTCTAACAAATTGCTAAGACTTTTACTTTGTGGCGTTTTGTTTTTATAGTTTATTATTTGTTTGCCATCGTATCTACTTAAACCTTTATCG
>JBMLOR010000174.1:0-2799 GCA_049242865.1 Chitinophagaceae bacterium
TTTCTTGTTGATTATTTATAAATCCTTGTTGCACAATTCTTCCTTCAACTGTAGTAATTATATAATTAGTTTTGGCTTTTATTTCTTCGCCAAAATCTACGTTTAATTTACCGTTGTTTAATGGGTTTGGATAAATACTCAATTCCCCTTTTGCTGTTTGCTTTATAGTTCTTACTTCGCTATAACTATACTTACCATCAAAATCAACTTGTTGTAAGCGATAGTATAAAGTAGGGGCTGATAAATAACTATTAGTTAAAACATGAGTAAATGAATACTCATGTTTACTAGCAGTATTATTGTTTTTTACTTTGCCAACAACATCCCATTCTAATCCATTTTTACTACTTTCTACATTAGTATAATTGGAGTTTACCTCATTTTCTGTAATCCATTTTAAAAATGTATTGTTTTCTTTTTTAGTAGCCACAAATGCAATAACCTTCAATGGCACCGTACCCAAAGTAACAGCCGTTACATTTGAAACTCCACCTTGCCCAGTAACACTAGTTTTATCGGCAGCTACTCTATAATAATAAATGGTATTGGTGGTTAAGCCAGTTAATACTTGGCTCGTACCAGTGTTTACGGTAAATGGAGAGCCTGCAATTTGTGTAGCAAATGTGGGTGAAGTGCTTACTTCTAACCTGTAGCCATTGTCAACAGTACCTCTTGTTGGTGCTGTCCAATTGGCAGTAAAACCCGTACCTGTAATACCAGTTGGTGTAGTAGCTGTAGGTATTGCCATGGCATAACTTTCTACCCAATTACTAGAACTGCCAGTAAGGGCAAAATTGTTTAATGTACCAGTAAGGCTGCTACCTATTTCGTTTGTTAAAGTAGTTAGTCCCGTGTTGGTACCACCTGCTGTGCCATTATCAAATCTATAATAGGCAAATAACCCTGCACTATTAGTTGCCACTGTGTCTCTAAAATTGTTAAGTATTTCTGTGGCTGTTCTAGTAGTGCTCCAAAAGCGTACTTCATCTATACTTCCATTAAAAAATTGTAATCCTTGTACGCTGCCAATTTTAATAAAACTTGTCGAAGCAAACAGCATAGGGAAATTTACATTAGTTGTTTGAGTACCTAATGAAACACCATTTATATATACGGTGCAAGATGTTCCATTGTATGCAATAGCAATGTGCATCCATTTTCCAACAGAATAGATATAGTTAAATGATAATAAACCTGTACCCCATGAATCAACACCATTGCCACAATCTACCAGTATTTTATTACCATCTGCAAACTTGGCATCAAAGGTATATTCTTGTGGTTCTCTTGTACTTAAAAAGGTAATGGTATTAGTAGCATGATTAGGACGTACCCAAGCTTCTACTGTAAAATTGGTAGCTAATAATGCACCCCTTGATGTTGTTTGTACATAATCATTAGTACCATCAAAATGTAGGGCATTTCCAGGTGGGGTTAATGTGGTTACAGGGGTAGATGTTGTAAAACTTAAAATACTACCATATTTATTGCCATGGCAATTGGTAGCTATGGAGCGATAATAATAAGTGGTACTTGGTAATAATGAACTAAGATTAGCTGAAATATTGGTAGCACTACTTCCACTTGCTGTTGCAGGAGATGCATTCACTGATGTAACACCTGAAGCCAATGTAGGCGAAAGGCTATATTGAAAACCTTGACTAGTGGTAGTTAAGCCATTAGCATTTACTGTGCCATTTAGCGTAGCTGTGCTAGTACTTATGCTAGATGCAGCAATACTAGCTACCGTAGGGGCTGTAGGGTTAGCTGGCCCAAATTGAAAATCGTCAATAGCTAAATAATCCATATTACTGTTAGCACTTGTTGTTACTGTAAATTCAGTAATGGTGTTAAACGAATTATCTTGTCCTCCAAAAGTGGCTAAATCAATGGTGTTGTAACCATTTTGTGGTGAACCACTTAACACATTGTTCCAACTGCTGCTGGTAACACTTACATTAAAAACGGTAGTACTACCATTTTTACCTACTATAGAAATAGTACCACTAGTGCCTTTTACTGAATAATCGCCTTTACTTACAAATAAAAAAAATCTTCTTAAACTAAAGGGGGTGGCACTACTTATTTTAACTGATGCCCCCGGCGTATTGGTTGCATATCTTGACCCTATATTTTCTATTAGTTTTCTATCATTTAAACTTGAATTGGTGACACTGTTCCAACCAATGTCAATAGTAGATGTGGTTGCTAAGCCAAAGAAACAAGTGCCTTGTGATACAGTTGGCACTAACAGTGTTGTGATATTAAAAGTAACGCTATTAGATACAAAGCTTGTGACTCCTTGGGTTGGAAAGCCTTCAAATGTTTCTTGATAAGGGCATTGGGCTTTAACAAATTGTAAGCTAATTAATAAAGCAGTGAGTAGTGTAGTTTTTTTCATGAAAATTTATTTAAGAATGTGAAATAAAAATTTAACGCGTGGTTTTGTAATTTAAAATTTAAGATGGTCTGGATGGATAAATACCATCTGTGGCTATGATATAGTTCATAGCTATATAGGGTTGCATAATATCTATAGGTTTGTTATTGCCTGTATTGGCAACTGTAATTTGTGGTGCTGAAACTTGAATGGATGCAGCATTTAAGTTAAGTGTTGGTGAATTATTGCTATACATACTTACTGCTACATCTACACTTCCTCTTCCACTTGCTGGTATATTGCCCATAGCAAGAGAATCACCAGCATCAGGAATTGCTTTTGTACCTATGCTTTTATTAATATTTAAAGTTGCAGCTAAGGGAAGCATAGTTGCTGCGTGGGTATGGGCGGGTAAATTA
>JBMLOR010000175.1:0-30603 GCA_049242865.1 Chitinophagaceae bacterium
TAGCTAGTTTTTTATGCAAACATTTATTAATTGATTGGCGTTGGGGCGAAGCCTACTTTGCTGAGAAACTATTAGATTTTGACTTTGCTGCTAACAATGGTGGTTGGCAATGGGCAGCAGGTAGTGGTTGCGATGCAGCTCCATATTTTAGAGTGTTTAATCCTACTTTACAAACACAAAAATTTGATAAAGATTTAAAGTATATTAAAAAATGGATTCCTGAACTTAATTCATTTAATTACCCTAAACCAATTGTTGTGCACGAAGATGCTCGAAAAAGATGTTTAGAAACTTATGCAATTGCTTTGAAAAAGGTATAAACAGCTTACCCAAATAAACTTCCTAAATAATCCACTAGTTCTGTTTTTGTAATAGGCACACCCATAATTTTATTATAAGCTTTAGCATCTACTAAAAATTGATCTCTAATAATTTTTACAAGTTGACCGTTGTTTATTTCTGGAACTACAATGGTTTCAAAATTCATAATAATATCTCCTAAATTTTTAGGAAAAGGTCTGATATATTTTAAATGAACATGACTAATTTCCTTTCCTTGAGCTTGCAACTCCAAGCAAGCACTTTTGATAGAGCCATAAGTGCTACCCCAACCAATAACCAAAACCTTCCCTTTTTCAGCACCACTATCTATCTTTTGTAAAGGAATATAGTTAGCAATTCTATCTACTTTTTCCTGACGAATTTTAACCATGTGTTGGTGGTTGTCGGCATCGTAACTTATGTTTCCTGTAATATCTTGTTTTTCTAATCCACCAATTCTATGTTCTAAGCCTTTAGTACCTGGCACAGCCCAAGGGCGAGCCAATTTATCGTTTCGCTTGTAAGCTAAAAACTTTTCTTCGCCATCATCTAATCCTTGTTTAAAGGCAACTTCAATAGTAGGCAAGTTCTCAGTTTGTGGAAATTTCCAAGGCTCAGCACCATTGGCAATATAACCATCACTCAACAAAATAATTGGCGTCATGTGTTGTACGCTTATTCTAACAGCCTCAAAAGCAATGTCAAAACAATCACTAGGTGTGCTAGCAGCAATTACAGGCATTGGACACTCACCATTTCTTCCATAATATGCTTGCAATAAATCACTTTGTTCTGTTTTTGTAGGCAATCCTGTACTTGGCCCTCCTCGTTGTATATTTATGATTATCAGCGGAATTTCTAACATTACAGCCAATCCCATGGCTTCTGTTTTTAAAGCCATTCCTGGCCCACTTGTAGTAGTTACACCAAGGCTTCCACCATAGCTTGCACCAATAGCAGCAGTTATAGCAGCAATTTCATCTTCGGCCTGAAAAGTTTTTACACCAAAACTTTTATGCTTACTTAGTTCGTGCAAAATATCACTAGCTGGTGTAATTGGGTAGCTTCCTAAAAACAAAGGCAACTTGCTTTGTTGGCTAGCAGCAATTAAGCCATAACTTAAAGCTTGGTTACCCATAATACTTCTGTATTTACCTGCAGGTAATTTTGCTTTTTCTACAGTGTATCTAGTAGTAAAACTTTCAGTAGTATCTCCATAGTTGTAGCCTGCTTGCAAAACTTTAATATTGCTTTGTAAAATACTTTCTTTTTTGCCAAATTTTTCGTCTAAAAAATCAATTGTATTTTGTAAGTCTCTATTGTACATCCAATACAACAAGCCCAACACAAACATATTTTTAGCACGGTCACGTTCTTTTGTGCCAAGTTCACCCACATCTTTTAAAGCTTCTCTTGTAAGCTTAGTAACATCAACTTTTGTAACTTCATAGCCATCTAAACTTCCATCTTCCAAAGGATTTACACCATCGGCATAGTTAGCCAATCGTAAATTTTTGCTATCAAAACCATCGGTATTGGCAATAATTTTCCCCCCAGTTTTTAGGCTTTTTAAGTTTGCTTTTAAAGCAGCAGCATTCATAGCAACCAACACGTCACACAAGTCACCAGGTGTAAAAACCTTGCTGCTACTAAAGTGTAATTGAAACCCACTAACACCAGCAAGTGTACCTTGTGGGGCTCTAATCTCTGCAGGAAAATCAGGAAAAGTAGCCAAATCAATTCCCAGCAAAGCAGTATTGTTGGTAAATTGTTGACCAGTAAGTTGCATACCATCGCCACTATCTCCTGCAAATTTTATAACTACATCTTCAATTACTTGTTGTTGTACACGCATGTTTAATGTTTAAAACTTAGTTTCAAGGCTGCAAATTTAAGTTTATAGCAATTAGGGTGTATGATTAGTTTAAATAGTTGTTTGCTTTATAAGAAAACCTTTTAGTTTTTTGTTTTTAGAAACATCATCTGTTTAATATCTATTGGGCTTTAGTAACCTGCTTTTCGTTGCAAGTCCTCGCTTCACTATCGTTCGCTGTGGGCTTTCCACTTCAATCAGGGTTAATGTCAACTGCAGCAATACTATTAAGCATTTACTCTATCATTTAATTTTAATTTCATTTATTTGTACAAATATTTTTATGCAAACTATCACTTTAAAATTAGCCCAAAAAGATTTTGGTTTTGAAGCAACCGATGAGGCAGGTACAATTATAAAACTTGATACATCACCTGATCATGGAGGTAAAAATTACGGTGCCCGACCAATGCAAATGCTTTTAATGGCCTTGGGCGGTTGTAGTGGTATTGATGTAATTAGCATTTTAAAAAAACAAAAAGTTGAATTACGTAATTACGAAATGATAATTAAAGGTGAAAGAGAACAAGGAAAAGAACCGGCACTTTGGAAAACCGTAGACGTAACTTTTGTAATAGATGCTAATGTAACTCAAGAAAAAGCAGAAAGGGCTGTGCAATTAAGCATTGATAAATATTGTAGCGTTGCCGAAACTTTACGCCTTGCAGGTGCAACAATTACTCACAAAACCATTGTAAAAAACTAACATGAGCAGCATTAAAGTTATTGCTTTTGATGCCGATGACACCCTTTGGGTAAACGAAAATTATTTTGCCGAAACAGAAAAACAATTTTGTGCGTTACTCGAAGCATTCGATAGTCATCACAACATTTCAAAAACACTTTTAGAAACAGAAATAAAAAACCTTTCTATTTATGGTTATGGTGTAAAAGGCTATACGTTGAGTATGATTGAAACTGCACTTAACATTACTAATAATACAGCTCCAATAAGTATTATAAATACTATCATAAACTATGGCAAAGATTTACTAAAAAAAGATATAGAAGTTTTGCCACATGTAATTGAAGTGCTTAGTGCTTTACAAAGAAAATACAAATTGGTAGTTGCCACAAAAGGCGACTTGCTTGATCAGCAAAACAAATTGGAACGTTCGGGTTTGTCTGATTATTTTCATCATATTGAAGTAATGAGCGACAAAAAAGAAAACGACTATAAAAAGCTATTAAAACATTTAGATATTCAAGCAAATGAATTTGCTATGGTGGGCAATTCCGTAAAAAGTGATATTTTGCCTGTGTTACAAATAGGTTCAAAAGCATTTCATATTCCTCATCATACAACATGGGCACACGAAATTGTAAATGCAAAAGTGGAGCATGAAAATTTTGTAGAGCTTACTACCTTAAAGCAAGTATTAAGTTATTTTGATTGATGTTGCTCTACAGTTGTAACGTTGTTTTTATTGGCTGTTGATTTTTTTTTATCATCAAAAAAAAGCATTCTTATTGCAATTAAAAGCAAAACAACTCCAAATATTTTTTTTAGCAAATCGTCGGATATTTTATTAGCAATTTTACCACCAAAATAACCTCCAATTACAAAACCAATGGCTAATAAAACAACTATTTTAAAATCAATATGGCCATTTTTATAATATTGCCACATTCCTAAAAACACAACAGGTAAAGTAAGTACTGCTAATGAAGTGCCTTGTGCTTGCTTTTGAGTTAATGCTAAAAAAAATACAAGGCATGGAACTATAATTATTCCACCACCAACACCCACTAAACCACTAAGCATACCACTGAAAAAACCAATAATTAATAAGGCTATTACAATGCCAATGGTGATAGTCATGTTTTTACTTTTCAAGGTGATGAAATTTTATTTTCAACTTAGTAAATCAAATTTCGTGTATTTAGCAATTAGCTAAATACACGAAATTATACTTATAAATTATTTTTTTACAAAGCATTCTTGGTAGTAATCAATAGCTTCTTGAACAATCGTTAGGGCCTTGGCTTTGTCGCCAAACTCTTCAACAATAACAGTCTTTTTTTCCAGTTTTTTATACTCTTCAAAAAAGTTTCTTATTTCTTCAAAAAAGTGATTGGGTAGTTCCTCAATATTATTGATATGATTAACGCTTGGGTCGTTAGCTGCAATACTGATAATTTTATCATCAGCTTCGCCACCATCTACCATTTGCATTACCCCAACTACTCTAGCATCAATTAAAGTAAGTGGTTGTACTGGTAAAGAAGTAATTACTAAAATATCTAAAGGGTCTTTATCTCCACCATAAGTTTGAGGTATAAAACCATAATTTATAGGATAATAAAACGAAGAATAAATTATTCTGTCGAGTTTTAATAAGCCACTTTCTTTATCAATTTCATATTTGCATCTGCTACCTTGCGGAATTTCAATTACAGCATTTACAACTCGTGGGGCTTGTTCGCCACACTTTACGCCATGCCATGGGTGTAGAACATTTGTTTGCATAATTATTTGTTTTTAGGATGTTGATTTAATAAAATTAACTTACTCCACTGCCATTATTTACCACAGTTTTTGGTTGCATAAAATGTAATTTGCCATTTGCATCTTCAGCCATTAAAATCATACCATTACTTTCTATGCCTCTCATTTTTCGAGGTGCTAAGTTACAAACAACAGTTACTTGCTGTCCAATTATTTCTTCTGGGGTAAAATGTAGAGCAATGCCGCTAACAATAGTTCTAGTTTCAAAACCTAAATCTACTTGTAGTTTAAGTAATTTGTCTGCTTTTTCAACTTTTTCAGCAGCTGTAATTGTTCCAATTTTTAAATCAATTTTAGCAAAATCATCGAAGGTTATAGATGGTTTACTGATTGATTGATTGATGATTTCTGTTTTTTCTTCCACTTTATTTTTTTCTGAATTTTGGCTTTTAACTTTTAGTTTTTGAATTTGATTCTCTATTTCGCTATCCTCAATTTTTCTGAATAAAATTTCTGGTGGTCGCATGCTGTAACCAACTTTGAGTAAATCTATTCTACCTGCATTTTCCCATTCTAACATTCTTTCAACCACCTTCATCATGTGTAGCATTTTTTTAGAAGTAAATGGTAAAAATGGATGAATTAAAATAGATAAATTAGCACACAATTGTAAACATAAATGCAAGCAATTGTCAATGCTTTGTTGCACTTCGGGCTTTTCGGCTAGTTGCTTAGTTAAAATCCAAGGTTGTTTTTTTTGTAAATATTGATTGCCTTTACGAGCCAAATCAATTACTTCGAATTGAGCATCTCTGAATTTATATTCTTCTAGCAATTGCTCAACTTTTTGTTTAGTGTTTTTAATGTCGAGAATGAGTTGTTTATCATCATCGTCAATAATATCATTGAAAAACTTTGGAACTTTACTTCCACAAAGTTTGTGCATTAATACAAAACTTCTGTTTACAAAATTTCCAAAAATATCGCTCAACTCACTTTTGTAAGCTGTTGCAAAACCTTTCCAAGTAAATTCACTGTCTTTAGTTTCAGGTGCAATTGCAGTTAAGTAATAACGTAAAGCATCGGCCATTTGTCCACCACCATTTTCAGGTTTTATCCAGTCGTTTATATAATCTTCCATTTCAATACTCCAACCTCTGCTAGTGCTCATTTTATCGCCTTCCAAGTTCATAAATTCATTACTTACAACTTGAGCAGGTAAAATGTTGCCATGAAGTTTGAGCATTATTGGAAAAATTATGGCATGAAAAACAATATTATCTTTTCCAATAAAATGAACTAATTGTGTGTCATTATCACACCAATATGGTTTCCAATCTTTATCGTTATCAATAGCCCATTGCTTTGTTGCACTTATATAGCCAATAGGAGCATCAAACCAAACGTACAAAACTTTACCATCAAAAGTTTTATCATTTGATGGGTTTGGTAGGCTTACACCCCAATCTAAATCTCTAGTAACTGCACGAGGCTGCAAACCACCATCAATCCAACTTTTTACTTGGCCAACTACATTAGCACGCCAGTCGTTTTTATGACCTTCAACTACCCAATCTTTTAAGAATGTTTCGTATTCGTTTAAGGGTAAATACCAATGTTTTGTAAGTTTTTTTACAGGAGCATTTCCGCTTAAAGTAGATACTGGGTTAATCAATTCTTCAGGGCTAAGACTTTTGCCACATTTTTCGCATTGATCGCCATAGGCATTATCATGTGCACAGTTTGGGCAAGTGCCTTTTATGTATCTATCTGCTAAGAAAGTATTGGCTTCTTCATCGAAAAATTGTTCAGTTTCTTTAACCACTAGCTTTCCTTCGCTATTAAGTTTACTAAAAAAATCCTGTGCAGTTTGGTGGTGAATTGGAGCTGATGTTCTATGATAAATATCGAATTCAATTCCCAAATCTTTAAAATTTTGTTCGATTATTGGATGATATTTATCGATAATTGCTTGAGCTGTAGTGCCTTCTTTTATAGCTTGCATAGGAATAGCTGTGCCATGTTCATCGCTACCACAAACAAAAACCACATCTCTTTTTTGCTGACGTAAATATTTTACATAAATATCTGCTGGAATATATGCACCTGCCAAGTGACCAATATGCTTTAAGCCATTGGCATAAGGTAAGGCAGACGTTACTAAATATCTTTTAGGTTGAGCCATAATTTTTTGAAATGGATGCAAAAGTATGAGATTTGACAGCTTTTATAAAGTTGACAATTCATGCTTTGTTAAAATATATTTAATCTAAACAAAAAAGCTGCTTTTCAGCAGCTTTTTATAGTTAAGTGTTATTTGAATATTATTCAGATACAACTTCAAATTCAACTTCAGTAGTATTGTTACCACCAAAATCAATAGTTGCTTTGTAGCTGCCTAATTCTTTTACTTCATCTGCGATAGTGATACGTTTGCGATCAATTTCGTAACCTTTTTGGTCTCTAATAGCACGTGCAATTTGTAAGCTAGTAACGCTACCAAATATTTTACCACTTGTACCAGATTTTGCACCAATTTTAATAGCACCATTTTGTATTGCAGCAATAACTGTATTAATTTCAGCAAGCATTGCAGCTTCTTTTTTAGCCTTAACTTTTAAACGCTCTTGCAATTGCTTAAGGTTAGTTGGGCTAGCTTCAACTGCCATTTTTTGTGGAATTAAATAGTTACGAGCGTAGCCATTTTTTACTTTAACTACTTCGTTTTTTCCACCAAGATTGTCAACATCTTGAATTAAGATTATGTCCATTTTTTTTGTTTTAGCTCCCAAAGCCCAATCGTGTTTTTTGTGATTGTGACTGTCTTCTACCAATTGTAGAGTTAGGGAAGGTTACTAAATTAAGTACGATTTACGATTGTTGATTTACAATTTAATGATTGATAATTTTGTTTTAGTATTAATCGCAATTAATATCATATTAAAACTATTTCATTAAATCGGTTACGTAAGGTAACAATGCCATTTGACGAGCTTTTTTAATAGCATCACTAACTTTACGTTGATATTTTAAAGAGTTTCCACTTAAGCGACGAGGCAACATTTTACCTTGTTCGTTTAAGAATTTCTTTAAAAATTCGATGTCTTTGTAGTCAACGTATTTAATGCCATATTTTTTGAAACGACAAAATTTCTTTTTTGGTTTCTCTTGCTTAATGGCAGTAAGGTATTTTATTTCATTTTTAGCCATGATTATGCCTCCGTTTTTTGAGTTTTAGGAAATCCGCCATTTCTTTTAACATGATTGTACTCAACGGCGTTTTTATCGAGTTTGGTAATCATGTGTCTCATTACTTGCTCATCTCTAAGCATAGCAATTTTTAATTTTTCGTTAAACTCTGGAGATGCAGTGTACTCGTACACCCAGTAAATTCCTGTAGTTTTTTTATCTACTGGATAAGCTAAAGATTTTAATCCCCATGGTGCACTTGCTACAGTTGTACCACCATTTTCAGTTACTAAATCTGAATATTTTTTTTGAGCTGCTTTGAACTCATCTTCAGAAAGTACTGGGGTGAAAATGATCATCAATTCGTAATTGTTCATTACCCTTTTTTTATTGTTAAATAATTGGTTTTATCCCACTGGACTAAAGGTTTTTACACTTTTAGATGCTGCCAAAACAGCATTGGGGCTGCAAATGTATGGGTTTGACTTGTAAACTCTGTGATTTTTATTGAATAAACCCAGAAATTATTTAAAAAACTAACAAAATTTTATCAGTATTATTTGGCTACAATTATTTTTTGGATAAATGTTTCACCATTTTGAATAGCTTTTACTATATAAGTACCATTTTGTAAACTGTTGACATTTACAAAAACAGTATTAGTGTTTGTATTTAAATTTTGAAATTGAACAAGTTTACCCATTGCATCGATAATTTGAATACTCATTTTTTGAGATGTAGTTACACCTGTAAATTGCAACTGCACATAATTTTTTGATGGATTAGGATAAACTGTAAACTTGACATTACTTGGTACTACAACATTAAATACTTCGCTAAATGAAAAACTACCACTTTTATCTTGTTTTTTTATTCTGTACCAAAGTTTTTTGCCTTTAAAATTTGTGATAGCATCATTTACATTATAGTTGCCTTTTTGGGTGGCAGTAATATTTGCTATTGGTGTAAAATTAGTTCCATCAAAGCTTCTTTCTACTGTATAAAATGCTACATTAAACTCGGCTCCAACTTGCCATTGTAAATCAATTTTATCTCCATTTAATTTTCCACTAAAGTATAAAATATCAACAGGTAAGGCACTTAAACCTGGGCAAGTGCTATTCCAAACTGCATCAACAAACTCTGGCCTATCTACAAATGGATTTCTATTTCCTTGAAATGAATAAGCACCGTTGTTTCTGTCTATTTCTTTTTGGCTTACAGGATCTTGATTGTGCCATTTAATCATCAATTTTAAATAATTAATATTTACACTTGGAAATGTATTAGCTGCTAGCCCTGCTGCTCCATTACTGCTAAGATTTGCCCAACTTGTAATATTATCTTGGTAACGCGTTACCATGTATAAAAATATTCTAGCAACATCGCCTTTGTATGTATTAATTGGTTCAAATACAGTTCCACTTATGCCAGCAACACTCGAAGTGCCTAGTTTGCTTCCATTTAAGCTAGTGTAGTTTGCAGTTCCAACTTCGCCATATAAATAATTACTTCTTTTTCCATTTACAAAACCATCTGTTGGTAAAACCTGAATATAATCAGTTCCTGGACCATTTGCTGTTCCTGTGGTAAACCAGCTTTGAGGGAAAGTATGTTCACGATTATAGCACGAACCTTCGGCACTATAGCTTCCACATTGCTGCGTAGTTGGATTATAGTTATATGGGTCTGTACCTGTTGGATTATCAGAATAAATATCCCAAATTACATTTGAGCTTCCACTGCCAACTTCTCTTGGTTTAATGTCTGTTTCGGCATATTGGCTATACAAACTGCTATAACTATTAAGATTATTGCCATTTGTAATGATATTTTTTAAAGATGTTTTTAAGCTACTACAGCTAAGCCCTGTAGCTGCATTATAATAACCTGTTGGCTCACCAGTTGCACTGCTTGAAGTTGCTACAGCAGCCCTTAAACTAGTTGTGTTGTAAAATGGCCCACCAGTACAATTAAAATTATTTACTGCAAAAACAAAAAAGTTATAAGTAGTTGTATTGGCTAATCCTGAGCTCGAAAAAGTATTGCCAGTTCCAAATTTTACTACAGTTCCACCTCCAAAGCTAGAACCTACATTATAGCTTGTGCCATTTGTTGGAGAAGCAGATAAGGTATTGTTTAAGCTTCGAACCACCAAGTAACCATCTGCAGTTGTACTTGCAGTAAAACTACCATTAATTGATGTTGAAGCAGGGGTTAAAACTAAATTAGTTGGTGCTGCAGTTGGTGCTGTACAAATTGCAAGTGAAGCTGTTGTTGTGTTTCCATTTAAAGGATTTGTATTTAAAAAAAGTGGACCTCCACTGCAAGTGCTACTTACACTGTAAATCCAAAAGTAATAAGTTGTTGATGGTGTTAAACCTGAAATATTAAAGCTTGTTGCATTACTTTGATCAACCACAACTGCATTGCCAATAACATCTCCTTCATTGTAAATTGTGCCATTTACAGGGCTTGATGTTAAGGTGCTATTGGTACTACGTATAACTAAATATTCGTTGGCAGCTGGCGAAGCAGCAGTAAAATCTATTGCTAGACTGCTAGTAGTAATTGCAGTAAAATTTAAATTTGAAGGTTGAGCTGTTGGGGTAATACAAGGTATGCCATTGTATGCCGTCCAGCTTACATCATCTACACTTATTCTTAAACCTGCAGTTACTTGTTTTATTTCTAGATTAAAATTTCCAGATACATTAATGTTATTAATGGTTGTTGTTTCTACAGTAGTTAATGGATTTGCAGTACCAACTAAATTGCCATTTATACGAACCTCTAAAACTGGGTTTGAGCCAGCAAATACCTGTTGATGTTTAAAAGTAATGCTTCCAATTCCATTGGGAATTGAATTGCAGGTTATTGCCCCATTTCTTATACAAATTGCTCTGCCTGTAATGGTTTGGTCTGTACGAGCATCTGTAGCATTCCATGAAAGTGTGTTATCACCAGTCCAAGTTTGTGCTGCATAACTAGCACTGTTAGCAGGAATATTGTTAAATGTTTCTGTACCTTGAGCTATAGAAATAGCAACTGTTAAAAGTGCAAAAGCAATTGTTAGTAATTTTTTCATCTACAAAATTTAGCGTACAAAGGTAGATGGAAAGCCAAAGAAGAAAATGAAATTAAAATTAAATTAATGTTTAAAATTGTTAACTAGATGAATTTTAATAAATGTTTATACTTTTATTCTTTGAGTTTCAGTTTCACTAGCACCTGTTTTTCTTAGTTTTAAGTTTTGGCCTTTGCTAAAACGGTAGCTAAAATTTATGCTTAAAACTCTTGTATCTAAAATGCTTCTCCAATTGGCTGTAGCATTAGCAATAGAAGTGATTTCACCACCTGGTCTGTTACTCCAAAAAATATCATTTAGAGTTAGTTTAAGGGTGGCTTTATCTTTCATTATTTTCTTAGCAATTCCAATTCTTGCTTGTATAACAGGTATAGTAATAAACTGAGCAACTGCAATTGAACTTTGGTGGTTGCCAGATAATTCGGCAGTCCAACTTTTATTTAATATAAATGTATTATTAATTGAAGCAGCCCAATACCATTGGCTTCTATCTAAATTTTGACCATAAATATTTGAAGTAAAGGTAAAATTATTGGCTTCAATATGGCCTTGAAGTACCCACCATTTTGCTGGTTGAACATTTGCATCAATACTTAAGCCATAAGCAATTTGCTTTCCAAAATTTCCAGGGCGGCTATAAAAAGTGCCATTAACTTGTTCGTTGGTTTCAAAAATTACATTGGTGGCATAATTATAGTTAGCTGTAAAAGTGTACTTGTTGTTTAACGTGTATGCCAATTCAAATTTATTTACGATGGTAGGTTGCAAAAATGGATTGCCTGAGTAAAAAGTAAAGTTATCCATAGGGTAAGTAAATGGATTCATGTCTTGGTAGTTAGGACGTTCAATTCTTCTACCATAGCTAAAACTTAAATAATGATTTCCAATACTATCTAAAGGTAAGCCTGCAAATATTGTTGGAAATAAATTTCCATAATTTAAGCTGAAGCTTGAATCTTTAATAATGGCATTGCCTAATTGCTTGCCATCAACGTTCGTGTATTCGTATCTTAATCCTGCTTGAACTGAAAGTTTTTTAATGTTACAACTGTAGCTTAAGTATCCTGCATTAATATTTTCTTTGTACTTAAATCTATTGCTAAATGTATTATTTACAGTACTCACACTACCTACAACATCATAAAAATTTGCTGTATTGTCTGTGTTTACAAAACTAGTTTTTATTCCTGCTTCAAATCTTGCCCCTTTTTGTGTGGGTTGAGAAAAATCTATTTTAGCAGAAGTGATTTTTAAACTAGCTGGTAAGTCAGAGTTTAGTGTGGTTGAGTTTGTTGTTATGGGAGCAATCGAAGTAGTAGTATTTACAAGGCTTTGGTTCATTGCAGCGTTGTATGCAACATAATCAAAATTGCCACTTAGTTCACCACCTTTGTTATTTGTTTTATGATTAAAATTAAAGTTTGCTGCACCGTTTTTCCAAAGTTTATCAGCATTTGTAAATGCTCTATTTGTTGCAGCTAAATTATTACTGCCATCTAATATATTAGCTTTATTGTTATTGGTAGTTAAGGATGGGTTATTAAATCCACTAAATGCTATACCAATAGTAGTTTTTTTCGATGCATAGTAATCAACACCAATTCTTGCATTGGCACTTTTGTTTTGTTTTTTTATAAAAGTATTTTGGTTAAATGCACTTTGTTTTGTACCACTCACATCAAAATAACTTCTATTTATTGTTAAATCTTGATAGCTATTATTAATGCTATAATTTATGTTAGAAAAGAAATTGAACTTGTTTATTCTGTAGTTAAATGCAAAGCTATTATTGCTTCTTGCATAAAATCCTTGTCCATATCCTACGCTTAAGCTTCCATTAAAACCTTTGGTTGTGTTTTTTTTGAGTTTTATGTTTATGATACCTGCGTTACCTGCAGCATCATATTTTGCAGGGGGATTGGTCATAAGTTCTATACTTTCTACTTGAGCAGTAGTTAAGGTTTTAAGATAATTAGCTAAATCTGCTCCACTAAGTTGAGTAGGTTTATCATCAATAAAAACCATTACACCTGGGCTACCTTTTAGTTTAAGCAAGCCATCTTCGTTAACCATTACACCTGGTGCTTTTTCCAAAGCTTCTATTACATTACTTCCTGCATTTGTGATTAGTGCATTAGGATTTATAATTACTCTATCTAACTTTCGTTCTATGTATTTTTTTTGACTGCTAACAGTTACATCATTAAGTAACGTAGGTTTTAAAATAATTTTAGTCAAATTTATTTCAGGTTGAGTTGCCACTAATAAAGTTGAGGTATATTTTTCCCATCCTATTGATTTGCACTCAACATAAAAACTATCTAGTTTACTACAAACAATTTCAAAACTTCCGTCTACTTCTGTAATTCCAGTTTTTAGGAGTTTATTTGATTGGTATTTATAAATATACACAGTTGCTCCGGCAATAGCTTTATTATCGTCGCTTGTAATCAAACCTGAAATTTTAGTTATTTGTGCATTTGTAAATTTAGTGGCGAATACTAGGGTGAGCAATATTAATTTTAACTTCATACATAAATTTTGTGCAACATTATATGGTAGCAACTAATCTTTGGGTTAATCTTATTTTAATGGGTTTAGGTATCTAAATAAAAGTTAATAAATGTTAAAACTATCAATTGTTAGCTTTCTTTTCAAACCATTACATTTGCTAAAAATTTTGTAATGGACATAAAGAATAATATTCTTGAAACTATAGGTAATACACCACTCATTCGATTAAATAAAATTACAAAACACTTGCCCTGCCAAGTAGTTGCAAAGGTGGATTATTTTAATCCTGGCAATAGTATAAAAGATAGAATGGCTTTGAAAATGGTAGAAGTTGCCGAAGCAGAAGGTAAACTTAAACCTGGAGGTACTTTAATTGAATGCACAAGTGGCAATACAGGTATGGGCTTAGCTTTGGCAGCAGTGGTTAAAGGCTACAAAGCTATTTTTGTAACTACTGATAAACAAAGTAAAGAAAAGGCAGATATTTTAAAAGCAGTTGGTGCCGAAGTAATTGTTTGCCCCACAAATGTTTTACCTGAAGATCCAAAAAGTTATTACAGTGTTGCAAAACGATTAGCAACAGAAGTTCCCAATTCATATCACTTTAACCAATACGATAATTTGGCTAATAGATTAGCACATTATGAAAGTACAGGACCCGAAATTTGGAAACAAACAGATGGTAAAATTACCCATTTAGTATGTACTGCAGGAACTGGAGGAACAATTACTGGTACAGCTCAATATTTAAAAGAAAAAAATCCAAATATTAAAATTTGGGCAATTGATGTTTATGGAAGCTTGTTAACCAATTACTTTAAAACTGGCAACATTGATATGAGTTATGTGCATCCATACATTAGTGAAGGTTTTGGGGAAGATTTTGTGCCTGAAAACTATGATATGAGTGTGATAGACCATTTTGAACAAGTTACAGACAAAGATGGTGCTGTAATGTGCCGACGAATTGCTAAAGAAGAAGGCTTGTTTTGTGGTTATAGTGCAGGTAGTTGCTTGCAAGGTTTATTGCAATTAAAAGATAGTTTAACAAAAGATGATTTAGTGGTGTGTATTTTTCATGACCATGGAAGTAGATATGTAGGAAAAGTATATAACGATCAATGGATGATGGAACGTGGATTTTTAGATGTACAATCGTTTAAAGATATAGTAAGAGGAAGAGTTGGGCAAAAGTTAGTCTCGGTTCAGCCAAAACATACAGTTGCCGAAGCTGTGGAATTAATGAAAAAATACGATATTGAACATATTCCTGTAATGAATGAACACCAAAAGCCAATAGGAAGTGTAAGTGAAGCTGGTTTGTTTTTAAAAGTTTTTGCAAATAGTGATATTAAACAAGCAACTATTGAAAGTGTGATGGAACCTACATATCCTATAGTAGATTTTAATACTTCAATCGAAAAAATAGGAAGTTTAATTAATAAAGAAAATGGTGCTGTAATGGCATTAGATGAAGCTGGCGAATACCAAATAGTTACCAAGTACGATGTTATTCAAAGCCTTACTAAGTAAGGCTTTTTTGTTTACAAATTATACCTTGATTTTTCTTGGCCAATAGTGGTTGATTCTCCATGGCCTGTGTATACAACAGTTTCGTTGGGCAATGCAAATAGTTTGTTTTTTATAGATGCAAACAGGTCGGCTTCGTTGCAAAAAGGTAAATCGGTTCGGCCATATCCGTTTTTAAATAATACGTCACCGTTAATGATAAATTTGTTTTTTTCATTGTAAAAGCCAACACTACCAGGGCTGTGTCCTGGAATATGAAGAATAGTAAAAACTTCATCGTCTAACTGTAAATGGCTTTGCTCGTCGATTGCTTCAAAATCGCCCAAGTATTTTTCAGAAAAATCAATATTCCATTTTTTAGCTGCTATGTCTGCAATTTGTAATAAAGGCAAATCATCTTTATGAAATTTTGGAATAACATTAAATTTTTCTGAAGCCCATTTTAAGGCAAATACATGATCAAAATGGCAATGTGTGCAGGCAATTATTTTAACAGTTAAATCATTTGCATTCAAATAATTTTCAAGCTCTTCATATTCGTTCTTAAAATACATGCCAGGGTCAATCAAAATTGCATTTTTTTGATTATGAACAATGAATGTATTTTCCTGTACATGATTAACTGCAAAGGCTTTAACGGTTAGCATATTTATTTATTGAGCTTGAAAAAAGGTATAGTTTTTAAAATTTTCATGGATTTATTTCATGAAAATTAAATAGTAATCATTGACCAATTTTCGCCACTTTTTATTCTTCTTATTTGAGTTTCAGATACTTTAAATTTTTTTGCAAGATCTACTACTTTAGTATTTTTTGATAGTTCTTTTTTAATCTCTACTACTTGTTTTATTTTAAGTTTTGAACTTCCAAAAGATTCAGGATTTTGCATTTTTCGCTTCTCTAAAGCAGCAATAGTATTTGGATTATTTTTTTGATGTTCAAAATTCACTTCTTTAGTCATCCAAACTAAATTGGAGGCAACATTATTATTTTTATTATGGTCAATATGGGCAACAATAGTTTGTTTTCTGTCTGTTTTTTTTACAAAATTTTCAGCAACTAGTCTGTGTACCAATGCATGCCAATAAACAGACCTGTTTTTTCTATCGTTTTCATAAGCTTTTGTGAGTGATTTTTTTAGTTCTAATACTTTTTGAGCCTGTTCGTTATATGCTTTTTTGTTTTTATTTTTTGTGCTTTGTAATTCTTGTAAAATATTTTCTTCTTTTATTACTTCATTGAGTTGTATAGTTAATTTTCGTTTACCAGATGATTCTCTTTGTTTGTAAAATTTTAATCTAATAATGTTATAACCATTTACTAATGAGCCCTTTATATTATTAACTTTACCATTAATATTATTTACACTTCTTAGGTTGCCCAGGGATGAAACTTGTAAGGAATGGTTGTTGGTTGGGGTAAAATCAAGGTTAAATTTTACGGTTTTCCATTTTTCTTTAGAAACTTCGTTACTCATGTATAAATGTTTATAAGATTAAAAATTGCTTACAAAATCATGAAGATGTTGTTGGCATTGAGTTCTGCAAAAGTAAGTAATTGGCGAAAACTAACTAGCGTTTTTTTATTTACCCTATTTTAAGGGATAGTTGACTAATAAATTTCTAAGTTTTTAGTAGTTAAATAAGTTGTTTTGGTTAAAAAAGCATCATTTATAATAAAAATTATGGTATACAGTTTTATGCCTTTATCTTTACGTCTTATAACATCAACTAAGTACAATATGATTTGTAGAATAGGTGCAGCTTTTGCAATATTTTTAATGTTTTCGGTTTCAAAGCTTTATGCTCAAGTAAATGCAGTTGAGTTTGGAAAGAATAGAATTCAGTATAAAAAAATGAAATGGAAGTTTTACCAAAGTAAAAACTTTAATACTTATGTAAACCAAGGTGGCGTTGAACTTGGAGCTTTTATAAGCAAGTTGGCAGAAGAAGAATTGCCTGAAATTGAAGGATTTGTTGAATATACTTTGCAACGAAAAGCTAACATTTTTGTGTACAACAGTTACGATGAAATGAGGCAAAGCAACATTGGTTTAGGGCAAGATTGGCAAAATGCTGGTGGAATTACCAAGTTGCCTAACAATAAAATTGTTGTTTATTTTGATGGAAATCATAACAATTTAAGAATTAGATTAAGGCAAGGAATAGCAAAAGCTTTGGTAGACAATCAACTTTTTGGCGACGATTTAGGAGAAGTGGCTAGTAACCAAGCCCTACTAGATTTACCAAAATGGCTTACCGATGGATATATAAGTTATGCAGGTGAAAATTGGAGTACACAATTAGATGATGATTTAAAAAGTGCTCTTTTAAATGATGATTATAGAAATTTTTACGATTTTGCTTTTAAAAAACCACTACTTGCTGGGCATAGTTTTTGGCACTATTTAGCTACAAAATATCGTAAAGAAAACGTAACTTATTTTTTATACCTCTCACGAATTCATAAAAACTTAAATACTGCATCTCAAAAAATATGTAAAAAAAGATTTAAAGATGTGTTGGCAGAATTTATGGAGTTCGAGTCTAATAAATATTATGATGAATTAAAGAAAAGAAAAAATCAGCCCAAAGGCACAATAGTTGTTCAAGATGATATTTCAAAAGAAGATTATTTTAGGTACAACGTAAATCCTTTAGACAGAAACAGAAACTATGTAGTTACCCAATTTAAAAAAGGAATTTATAAAGTAATTTACTACGAAAATTTTGAGCCTAAAGTTTTATTG
The DNA here is from genome assembly GCA_049242865.1 of Chitinophagaceae bacterium. GTDB lineage: Bacteria > Bacteroidota > Bacteroidia > Chitinophagales > Chitinophagaceae > CAIVPM01. Next base: position 17,714 of record JBMLOR010000175.1, read on the forward strand.
CATCAAGGAGTTAGGGTTCAGCAAGGCGATATAAATCCAAATTATCCAATTTTAGCTTGGGATGTAAAGGGTAAAAATATTTTGTGTATTTATTTTGAAAAAGGAAAAACCAAAATGTTTACCTATGATATTGGAGCTAATTACAAAAAAAATAAGCAAGAATTATCACAATTAGATCAAGTGCTAGATGCCAATTTTATGCTTGATGCTAATACTTTGGTGATGAGTGCTGTAAAAAATGGCCACACAGATGTGTACACTTACAAGATTGATCAACAAAAGTTAGAGCAAATTACAAATGATGTGTATGATGATTTAGATCCTGTATTAGTATCTTTTCCTGGGCGAACTGGAATAATTTATGCAAGTAACCGTCCTTCACCAAATGCTCCAAGTAGCGATACAGTGTTGCCAAGCAGAAACAGATTTAATATTTTTTTAGTAGATATTTTAAATACCAAAGCCAACAAACAAATTACCCAACTTACTAATGTAAAATATGGTAATGCTCGTAAACCCATGCAATACAATACTTTTCATTTCACTTACGTTAGTGATGAAAATGGTATAGAAAACAGATGGGCAGGTTTTTTTAGCTCACAACGAGATGGTTTAGATACATTGTATTATGTAGGAGATGAAATTATCAGAAATCCATCTGCAAAAGAGTTAGATAGTGCGTTGTTGGTTTGGAGAAAACCTGAACCTGATAGTATTAGTTATTTTCAAGTATATAAAGATAGCACCTATACTTTTCCAATAACCAATTATCAAAGTAGTTTAATTGATAGTAGAACAGCAGGCAACAATAACTCACTTACTGAAACTAGGAGAGAAGCCGACATGAAACTAGTGTACAAACTAAAAATTAATGAAGATGCTTTAAAACGTAGAAATATAAATCCGGCACTTACAACTTACATGAAAGAAGTGGTAAAAAATTCTCGTGATGTTAAAGGCAAAGCAACTACCTATAACAAAACAAGCATAGATAGTGCCAGTATAAAGCAAAACGACTTTTTTCAAACTGGATTCGAAGATGAAAAGCCAGATTCAACAAAAAAAAGCATCACAAATCTGCCAAAAGAGTTAAAAGCCAATGAAACCAGATTATTTAATACTGGAATGAAATTTCAAATAGATAATTTGCAAGTAGGCTTTACGAGCAATATTCTCATAAATCGTTACCAACCTTATGGAGGTGGCCAAGGGCCAATTCAATTAGGTACAGGTAGTGCTTTTAACAATACCATACGTGCAGGAGTAATTGACTTGATGGAAGATGTTCGTTTTGTTGGAGGTTTTAGAACAGATTTTAGTTTTAGAGATAAAGAAGTATTTTTTATTTATGAAAACTTTAGAAGAAGATTAGACGTTGGTTTTACTTATTATCGTGCTAATCAGAGTAATGCATTTCAAGTACAAGCAACTTCAGGAACTTCTGCTGGAGTATACAATACAAAACTTGTCACTAATTTATATCAAGGTTACATTGCTTATCCTTTTGATGAAGCCAGAAGTTTGAAAATGACTTTAGGCATGAGAAGAGATAGATTTACTACAAGGCCTTTTAATTTGATTTCTGGTATTCCTGATCCTTTAGGGCTTCGTATTCCATATATTGATGAATATACAGCCATGTCGAGAATTGAGTATATTCACGATAATACAAGTAATCCAACTATGAACATTTGGAATGGTATTCGTTGGAAAGCATACTTTGATTTTATTTTGCCTGCTAAAGATTGGAAAGTTGATGTGCCAAATGGTACCTATATTCTTGGTTTTGATGCAAGAAAATACACTCCAATTTACAGAAATTGTATCTGGGCTTTAAGGGCAAGTGGTGATTTTAGTTGGGGTGGCCGAAAAATGATGTACTATTTAGGAGGTGTTGATGGATGGCAAAATCCTAGATTCAATAATAATCCACCCGCTAATGACCAAACCTATGCTTTTCAAACTTTGGCATTAAACATGAGAGGTTACAATCAAAACATTGCCAATGGTAATAATAATATTGTAATTAACAGCGAACTAAGGTTGCCAATATTTTCATCGTTGTTTAATCAGCCCATTAATAACGCCTTTATAAGAAATTTTCAATTGGTACAGTTTTTAGATTTGGGAACTGCTTGGAATGGTTCATACAATGGCATTCAACGTCCAAGTCAAGTTGCAACAGGTGCTAATGGTTTTACTGTTAAATTAGATGCAGGTGGATTAGGGCCTTTTGCTGGTGGTTATGGCTTTGGTGCAAGAAGTACATTATTGGGGTATTTTGTTAAATTTGATGTTGCATGGCCAATGCTTGGATTTTTTAAAGGAAAACCAATTGGATATTTTGCATTGGGGTTAGATTTTTAAGCTTAGGCAACTTTTTTTATAGTAATCATATCTTTTATAAAAATTACTTTAAAAACTAGGATTGCTAAACAATAACTAAGTTTTTAAAATCTGTTAAAAATTAAATTTTTTTTTTGCATCTTCGCAGCCTTACTAATTGCATGAAGCAAGATTTATACAATAGCATATTAAAAAAGAAACAACAAAAGCAAAAGTCATTTGCTGTTTTAATTGATCCTGATAAGGTTGATGCTGCTGCTATTGATAAGCTTGTGCAAATTTCTGTTACAGCAAAAGTTGATTATTTTTTTGTTGGGGGCAGTTTGGTTATTAGTAGTCATTTAGACGAATGTATTCAGCAAATAAAAGCGTCTTGTAATATTCCTGTAATTCTTTTTCCTGGTTCACCATCACAAGTAAGTAAATATGCTGATGCCTTACTTTACTTGTCATTAATTTCTGGAAGAAATCCTGAGTTATTAATTGGGCAACATGTAGTTAGTGCTCCATTTGTTAAAAAAAGTGGGTTAGAAATTATGCCAACAGGCTACATGGTAATTGATGGAGGTGCACCAACTACAGTATCTTACATTTCTAATGCTACCCCTATTCCATCAGATAAAAATGAAATTGCTATGTGTACAGCAATGGCTGGTGAAATGCTTGGCATGAAACTCATTTACATGGATGCTGGCAGTGGTGCTAAAAAGGCAATTACTGAACAAATGATTCAAAGGGTTAGTGCTAGCATTGAGTTGCCATTAATTATTGGTGGTGGAATCACAGATCCTGAAAAAGCATACAATAATTGTAAGGCAGGTGCTGATATAATCGTAGTTGGTAATGCAATTGAAAAAGATATTCACTTAATTACCGAAATGAGTGCTGCAGTACATGCTAGCTTTGTAGTAGCTTAATTACTTTTTGTTAGCCTTTTTAAGCCATTTCTCAATACTTTTAAGTTTTAATTCATTGGTATTTACATCTTTTATACCAAATTTTTGATCGTAATCCCAAATCATGCTTCTTACGCCAAACTTGTTTAATATTTTGGTAATATCTTTCACATAATTGTTTCTTGAATCATCATCTGCAACATTTATTACACCAAATTCAGTACAAACAAGCGGCATATTGTTTTTGTCGCAAAAATCTACCACCTGAAAAATTCTTTTTTGTAAATTCTCATAAGTAGCCTCGTAATAGTATTTTTTATAATCTCTTTCTACGATTGAGCCATTTGCTTGAGTGTTGTAAGCAGGCATTTTGCTGCGTTTGTATGGGTAAGGAAAACCAGTCATAAACGATTTGTCACTTGTCCAATCGGCTCCTTGATGTGTAAAAATGTAGGGTTCGTAAAAATGAAAGGTATAAAAAAGTTTAGAGTCGTTTAACTTACCCATATCCATTAACTCATTCATCCCATTATAATTACTTCCACCAATAATATAAATTCTATCATTATCCTCGTGCCTTATATAACTAATTAGTTTTTGGGCAGTAGTTTTCCATTTGGCATTGTTCATGGTAGGTTCGTTATACAATTCAAAAAATAGATAATCGTATCCATGCCCTTTAAACTCTTTTTGTACTTGCTTCCAAATCCAACTTACATGATCAATTTCACGGTTGTATTGGCTATTTTCATCTAACACACCATAATGGAAGGTTAAAATCAATTTTAAATTTAAATTATAACATGTATAATAAATGTCTTTCAATTTCGTTAGTAATTGGGGTTGTAGTGTACTAGATTTATCATAGGTATATAAATCAAAAGCCACTGGAAGTCTAACAGTTCTAAAACCGTCTGTAGCAATTTGTTGCAATTTTGGGGTTATATCCGTTTTTAAAATATCATCTGGGTTAGCCCAAGTGTGTTCAAAATGGCTTAAATTAACACCACCACCAAGGCTTCGTTTTATCTCGTAAGTGGTTGGGAATCCCTTTTTTGTACAAGATGTTATTTGCAAAATAGCTACTGTTAAACTGCAAAAAATTAGCAGTTTGGTGTTGATTAAGTTTTTTTTCACAAGACTGAATGATTTTAAATACATAGAAATCAAATATATGTACAACATGTATAAGTTTAATAACGAAAATATTAATAAATCTGTTTTTGAAACAGAATTTAACAATAAAAGTTCATATTACGGAAATGTAGTAATGTGGACTACTATGTTTTCTTTGCCTCTATTTTTTTTATTTGATTACCTTTTTTACAGCGACGGTTGGTTAGATTTAGTTTATATCAGATTAATTGGCTTTGGCCTCTCTTTTTTGGTTTATACCCTTTTCAGAAGAAATCATTGGAGTTTTGAAAAAACTATTACTTGGTTTGTGGCAATTAATGTTATAGTTCAAGCATTTATTTGTGGTGTAGTACCTTCTTTATACGCTTTTCCATTTTTTATAATGTTGGCTATATATCTATTAATAGTTTGCAATACCATTTTTTGGAATCCTCGAAAATCGATCATAATATTCTTAGCTTCTCTTATCGTTATTTGTTTATTGTATTATTTTAAAAACAACCCTGATAAGTTTAGCATAATGATCAGCAATGGTTGTGGCATTTATATTGCTTTAGGATTAATTGCTTGCTTATTATCGTATACAAGATTTAATAGTGTTTGCAAAGACATTGAAAACGATGTGGTAAATGGCAAATTACAAGCAATTGACAAGCAAGCCACACAAATTCGTCCTTTACATACATTTAAAGAAACTGAACCAAAGGTTTTACCAATAGAAACTGACGAAATCAAACATTTTGTAAGTGAAAAAGTTGAAGATAAGGCTATCATTGAGCAAAAACCAATAGAATTAGCACAATCAGTAGTAGAAGAAAAAATTGAAACTACAATAAACGAACTTACAACAACTGAAGAAGTTGAGCCATTAAAAAATGTTGAACCAGATTTAACGCAACATGAAGTAGAAGAAAAATTAGAAAATAGTTTAAGTGTAGCTGAGGTAGTTGCACCTGCTGTAACTGTAATTGCACCAATAGTATCTGAAATTTTAGACGATAAAAAAGAAGTAAACGAAAGTGTAGAAGCATTGCAGCCAACAGAAAAGCCAAAGAAATCTATACACGAGGAAATAGAAGATACAATAAGATTACTAAGAGGTGAAAAGCCAAAAGAAGAATTTACAACAGCTCAAAACTTTGTTGCAAATACCTTTAACGCTCCTGAAATTGAGGCAAAAGCCGACTTATTGGATACCCCTCAAGTTAGGGAAACCAACACAATTGAACCAGAAATCAACTATAACTTTGATACTAGTTCAGTGACAAATCATCAAATTGTTGAAAATATTGATACTCAAATTTCAAATGAAGTTGCTCAAGTTGAGCCTCTTTCAACAATCGAAGAATCATCTGCAACAAATGAGTTGGTGGAGCGTGAAAGTGCAGTTACTCCACAAATTTCTATAGTTAACGAGGCTGTAATTTCAAATGTTGCAAAAGAAAAAATTAATCTCAATGAGGTGGTAGAAACCTCTATAATTGATTTAATTGATACCATTCATTTAAAAGATCAAAGTATACAATTAAACATATCCCCAGCCCCTAATTATGTATTTCATGAAAAAAATTCACTTAATAAGCACATTAACACAATAATACAACATGTTTTACGTTATTCACCTAGTGGTTCTATAATTACTTGTAATGCAGATAAAGAAAATGGAAAAGCAGTAGTTGAGCTTACAAGTCATGCAGCAGTTGATAGTGGTGAAAAGTTAAAGGCAATTGCCGAAAATTATAAAACACAAGGTGCCCAAGCCATTAATTTAGTAGAAAGTGTAGGCTTAGGTGCAGTAAAAGAAGAAATTGAAAAAGTGGGTGGTAGTTTATATTATAACCACGCCGACGATAATAGTAACTATTTAAAATTAGAATTACCTAGTACTCAGTAAATATTAAATACCATGAAATCGAAAATTTTATCATTAGTTGTTGCCATTCTATGTGTTGCTGCAAGTTCTTTTGCACAAGCAGGCGATGCTCGTACTTTTAAAGCAATGGGATACGATGATGCCTCTATACAAGGTATCACAGGGTCTTTAAGCTACTTCTTAAAAGTAAATCCAGATGAGAATATTGATGCCAGCAGTGTTGTTCTCAATATAAGAGCTTCACAGGTTTTAAACCCAAACAACTCGTTTATAGTTGTTTACCTTAAAGATGAGCCAGTATTCACACAAAGAGTGATAGCAAGTGCTTTAGACACATTAATGACTTTTAGTGTTAAACTAAGTTCAAAATATTTACAACCAGATGGTCGTTTTATAAAGCTAAGAATTGCTGCTAAAATGAGTATTGGTGATGAGTATTGTAAAGATGTTGATAATCCTGCTTGTTGGATTGCTGTAAGAAATTCATCTTACATTACAAAAGTAACTAGTGGTGCATTAGCCTTTCAAAGAAGTGTTAAAGAGTTAATTCAAGAATATGCAAGTGTATATACACCACAAGTTAGTAGTGAAGATGATTTACAAGCTGGTGGTTTAATATATGCAATTTTACGCCAAAGTGCAAGTAGTAAAGAAGTTTACACAGGTACTTATGGTATGGATACAGCTTTGCCAAGAGGTATTTTGGTGGGCGAACAATCAAAATTGCCTGCAATTGTTAAGCAAAATATGCCAAGCGTATCTGCTGGTCAAGGTATGATAGCTTTGGTACCTGTTAACAATGGTTTTGGTGAAAAAAGATTTGTATTGGTAATTACTGGTGGCGATGCAAGTGGTTTTAGAAAAGCTGTAAATATTTTAGCAAGTAATAAAAGATTAAGTAGTGCATTTACTGAGAAGTTAATTATTCAAACTGCTGAGCCTAGTAGTGTATCTTTAGAAAATCCTTCTCCTTTGGTAACTTCATTAGAAGATTTAGGTGGAGATCCAGGATTAATGGAAGGTATTGGTGCATTACGTAAAAAATATAATTTCTCTTTAACAGAGTTTAATGCAATTCCAAATAAACTTACCTTCCATATCGAAAGTTACTTTAGTACTTTAAAAACTGATGATAGAGGTTTTATAAACGTATACTTAAATCAAAACTTAGTATATAATGCTTCACTTTCTGATAAACCTAATTTCATCAGCGATATTGATTTAAAACCTTACTTGTTATCTAAATTTAATACAATAGAAGTTGAGTTTCGTTTTCATCCAGGTGCAAATATTTGTAAAGATGGTTTCAGTAATTTCTTTGCATTTGTTAATACAAAAATGTCTACCTTAACTTTTGCTGGCGAAAGAGAAAATAAGTTTTACAGTTTCTTTAATTTCCCTGCTGAGTTCAGAAAAACTCCTACAAAATTATTTGTATCACCAGGTTTATTAAGTCAAAATGTGGTAAGCTCAATTGGTGAAATCTACTATCAATTAAACTCACCAATTAAAAATAACTATAACAAATTAATAGTTCCTAAAGTAACTTCAAACACAAACGAAGATTTCGCTGGATACAACGTAATTGCACTAGTACAAAAAGGAGATGCTTTTGCTGGTAAGTTTAGCAATAAGCCAGTAAACTTTGAACAAAATTTTCAGTTGTACAAAGATGTTCAAGGTAAAATGAACTACTCTGTGAGCGACTTTAGCAACAGTGGTTTAGCACAAATATTTAGAGAAAAAGGAAGTACTGTACTAATGGTAACTGCTTTAGGAGATAGTACAGCAAAAGATGCATACTTAAGTGTTATTAAAAACTTTAGTACTCAGTTAACCGAAATTGAAAGTAACGTTTGTATAGCAAATAGTGGTGGTTTAAGTAACTACTTCTTTAAAGCTCCTGAAGAAAATACTGTGGTAAGCTACAAAGGTGAAACTAGTGCTTTCCAAAGATTTATGGACAACTACAAGTATTGGATAATGGGTATTTTATTGATACTAATATTACTTGGATACTTTGCAGTAAAATCAAGAGTTAAAAAAGCTACTGACGCTGTAATCTAAAATTTATCTAACCATAAATAATTCACATTCCCTCTCTATTATAGAGGGGGAATGTTGTAAATAAAATTTAATAAAGCTACAAACCACAATTTTTATGTCAACTACTGCATTAGATAAGATGGCTGGTGAACATAAGTTTGAAGCTGCAAAACTTTCAGAAATTAAAAGTATTGCAACTACTTACAACTATGCACCAATTAAAGTGGCTTTGTGTTTTGGTTTTCTTACTCGTAAAAACTACGTTCAATTTTTATCTGCAAATGGCTATGAATTTGTAGATGTTAGAACAACTGAAATTGATGAACAGTTTTTAAATCAATGCGATATACACCAATTAAATTCATTCCTATATCTTCCACTAAGAAAAGATGATGCAGGAAATTTAATAGTTGCTGTAGCCGATCCTTTTGATGAAAAATTAAACAACACATTATCAATAAAATTTGGTTGTAATATTAAATTTGTAGCTGCCGACGACCTTGATATTACATGGCAAGCTCATAGGCTTAGAGGTACAGAATTAGTAAACGAATCTGTATACCATTTATACAAAAAAGATCCAGAAAACTCAGGTCACGTAACTTTTACAAATGCACAGTTAATTTTTGTTTTTGGATTAATTGCTTTTATAATTTGTTTGATTTTTGTGTATCCAATTACAACAACTATTGTTGTAAACTTTGCTGCAAGTTTTTTCTTTTTATTTTCTATTTTATTTAAATTATGGTTGGCTCTTAAAGGTTCACAAAGTGAACTTAAAGAGGATATTCCACAATACGAATTAGCCAATGTAAAAGATGATCAACTTCCTGTATATACTATTCTTTTACCTGTATATAAAGAAGATAAACTTATAAGAAAACTTATTTGGAACTTGAGAGGTTTAAATTATCCTAAAGATAAGCTCGATGTAAAATTGTTGATTGAAGAAGATGACGATAAAACCTTAAATGCCGTAAAAAAGCTCGACTTTCCTGCCAACTTCGAAGTAATTGTAATACCTTTTATGATGCCAAAAACTAAGCCTAAGGCTTGTAATTATGGCATTTATTTTTCTCGTGGAGAATTTTTAACTATTTACGATGCCGAAGATGTGCCAGATACTTGGCAATTAAAAAAGGCGGTTTTACTATTTAATAAGTTGCCTAAAAACTTTGTAGTATTACAAGGAGCATTAAACTACTTTAATAAGAACGAGAACTTTTTAACAAAAATGTTTACACTCGAGTATTCTTATTGGTTCGATTATATGTTGCCAGGATTAGAAACTTTAGATATTCCTATACCATTGGGTGGTACAAGTAACCATTTTAAAATGGATAAGCTTATAGAACTTGGAAGTTGGGACCCCTTTAACGTTACAGAAGATGCCGACCTTGGTGTACGAGTTTTTGAAAAACAATACAAAGTTGGTGTATTGGCAAGTACAACTTACGAAGAAGCAAATAACGAACCATTTAACTGGATTAGACAACGTAGTAGATGGATTAAAGGCTACATGCAAACCTACTTAGTACACATGCGTAACCCATTAAAATTAATACGACGTATTGGATGGGCAGGTTTTTTTGGGTTTAACTTTTTTATTGGTGGTACTGCTTTTACGTTTTTGGTTTACCCAGTGTTATTGCTTTTCTTTTTAGTGTATTTAGTATTTAATCTTACAGGGGTAAAAGCTGTTTTCCCTGATTGGGTGTTATATTTTTCAATTTTCAACTTTGTTGCAGGAAACGTGTTGATGATTTACGTTAATATGTTAGCAGTATTTAAACGACGCTATTATGAGCTGATATTATTTGCTTTGTTAAACCCAATTTATTGGTTAATGCACAGCATTGCAGCATACAAAGGTTTATGGCAGTTAATTACAAAACCTTTTTATTGGGAAAAAACAAACCATGGATTAAGTAAACATTCAAGTGCAAGTGCAGCCATTGCATAAAAACTAAAATTAAAGCGATATGGTATTTTTAAGAAAATATATACCCATTTTTTTGGCCTTATTTATACTAGCCTATTATTTAATTTTGGCGTGGGTATTGCACCGCTCTGGCTACGAGCATTCTGAATCTTTATTCTTAGCCGAAAAGGTACGATTGCTTTTGCAAACTAAAGATAATACCATCCTCACATTAGGTACAACCTTTCCAAGCATAGTTTTTTTAAGTAGCTTAGTATTTGTTGCTTTTGGTTACCCTTTTGCACCAATTTTAGCTGCAGCAGTATTTTCAACTATTTTATTTTATTTAATATTAAAAGATTTTTCAAGAACAAGCATTCAACGTAGGTTTTTTATACCTATGGTTTGTTTGTTGTTTGTATTTCATCCAGGTTTAATATTTGCTGCAACATCTGGTAGAGGAGTTGCAGCTGTGTTACTTTTCTTTTATTTAGTGTTTAGAAGTTTGTTTATATACTACAAAACACAAACTACCTTCTCTTTATCAATGGCTAGTATTTACCTAACATTTTTAGTGTTTTGTAATTACAATTTTATTTGGCTAGTATTAGCGTTTATACCATTTATAGTACTTGTTGCTTTAGATGGATTAAAAAACAATATATACAACTCACCACTAAAACAATACTACGAAACAATTAATAACACTTCTCAAAGACGTAAACTTGTAAATCGTACATTGGCTATTTATGTGGTATTTATTTTACTGCCAATTGCAGCCTTGTATTTGTTTAAAGGATTAAACTATTTACATGCTGGCGATAGTACTTACTTTTTAACTAGCCAATACTCAAACTGGGCAATAACTGGTAAAGAATCGTTAGGAAATATATTTTCTCAAGGCAATGAGGGAACTAATATTTTATCTCAAAATCATGGAATTTTTCAAGGCTATATTTTATTGCTAACACCTTTAATGATAGCAGTATTTGTATTGTTTAAAGGAAAGCTGTATGAGTTGCTTACATTGCTTTCGCCCTTTATTTTTATTAGCATTTTATTGCTCGATAATCAAACATATTTCACAGTTGAATATTATTTAATATTCTTAATACTAGCATTTGTTGGTATTTACTATTATGCAGGTAAAAAATATTCGAGTAAAGTAATCTATCCTATTCTTGTATTAGTTGCTTTGGCAAATATTTATACTGGTATTGTTTATTTTAAGCGAACTAGTGATAAAGAAGAAAAAGATTTTTTTGTTGCTATAAAAAATGCTTCAAAATGGAAAGGGGATAGAGCCATTACTGAAGAATTTAGAATGGCAAACTATATTTCTGGATTAGCTACAAAAGAAAATAAAATTTTAATTGATGATGCTGCAGCTTATTCAATTGTGGCTCAGCTTCGTAATTTAGAATCTACAATTTTACCAACCAATCAAACTTTTATTACAGCCATCGAGAATCCAAAATTAGGGGTGAAATACTTGTGTATTGCTAAAGATAGCAACAGATTAAAGGGTTTTACTGTATTAAACGAATACAACTTAAACCAGTTTGCTATTCGTCAAAAATTAAATACTACACTCATGTTCGAAACAAAGCATTGGGCAATTCATAGATTAGAAGATGAGTAATTTTACATATTAATTTTTATAAAAAAGGCTTGCAATAATTGCAAGCCTTTTTAGTATTGATTCGTTAAAGAATTTGTAAAGGATACAACAGAACTACTCTAATATTTTTTTAAAAAACCATTTCTTTTCAATGTCATCAAAATTAAATTGGTATCCTGTTTCAGGCTTTTGAGTTGGTGCAGCAAGACTAAAGTTAAATTCAATGGCATAAAGTGTAAGGTTCCCAAATTTATCGTATCTAATCCTTCTTATTTTATCGTTACCTCTTGGTCCTAAATTGTCTAAAGTTAAATCTGTAGATACCTTGTCTTTGTTGCTAAAAGTTCCATCTTTGTTTAGTTCAGTAGAAAATAACTTACTAGTTCTTGCACTTCCAAAATACAATCTTTTTTCGCCAGTATTTCCACCAACAAAAACACCCATAGCATCAAAGCCTTTTAAATCATCAACAATTTGTTTTGTTTCCATATCTATCACATAAATGATGCCTTTTTCTACATTTCTTGTACTGCCACTAACCGATGAAACATAGAGTTTGTTGGCGTGGCAATCGTAGTACAAACCAAGAATACCATAAGGCACAACATCATTTATACTATCTGCCTTTGGTAAGCTAAAAAACACTTCCATTTTGCCAGTTATAGCGTCAATTTTATAAATTCTATTTAAGTCCATTATGGCATAATCCAAATTATTTACCAAAGGAATATTGGCTGTGTACGTATTACCATCTTTATCTGTAGTTAATGAGCCCATATAGCCAAATTGTTTCCAACTACTATCTTGATAAAAATGTAAGCTATCTGTTGGAGTATTGGGGGCTTGAATTAAAACAACACCTTTGTATTGGTTGTGTGAAGTAGAAAAAGCAGCTCTGTTTGCATCAAAACCAATGGTTTTTATAAAGCTAGCAGCTTTTTTACATGGCTTAATTCCAATTTCAAAAACTTCCTCTTCCTTCATTTTTTCTTTACATGAAGTATATAAAAGTAGTGATGAAACGATGTATAAATATTTTTTCATTTTTAT
>JBMLOR010000176.1:0-20627 GCA_049242865.1 Chitinophagaceae bacterium
ATTATTTCGATAAAAATGTAACTAAAGTAACTTCAACTTTAGGATGGGAGCAAGAGTACTTTTTAATTGATGAGGCTATGGCAAATGCTCGCCCAGATTTAGTACAATGTGGTCGTACAGTTTTTGGTGCAGCACCTGCTAAAGGTCAACAACTTGAAGACCATTACTTTGGTAGCATTCCAGAACGTACTTATGCTTTCATGAGAGATTTTGAAACAGAATGTTACAAATTAGGAATTCCATTACGTACTCGCCATAACGAGGTTGCACCAGCTCAGTTTGAGTGTGCACCAATTTTTGAAGAAGTAAGTGTGGCTGTAGATCATAATGCATTGTTAATGGACATTATGGAAAGAGTAGCTCGTCGCCATCAGCTTAAAGTTTTAATGCACGAAAAACCATTTGCAGGTATTAATGGTAGTGGAAAACACAACAATTGGAGCATGGCAACAGATACTGGTGTAAACTTGCTTAGCCCAGGCAAAACTCCAAAAACTAACTTAATGTTCCTTACATTCTTTGTAAACACCATTAAAGCTGTTCACGATTATGCCGAGCAATTAAGAGCCTCTATTGCTAGTGCAGGAAATGATCATAGATTAGGTGCTAACGAAGCCCCTCCTGCAATTATTAGTGTATTTGTTGGTCAATACCTAGCTAAAGTTTTAGAAGATGTAGAAAGCCGTGTGGGTGGTAAATTTGATGAACAAGACGAAGCAATTTTAAAATTAGATATTCACCGCAGTATTCCAGAATTATTGCAAGATAATACCGACAGAAATCGTACTTCTCCATTTGCATTCACTGGTAACAAATTTGAATTTAGAGCAGTAGGTAGTACTGCAAACTGTGCTAGCCCAATGACAGTTTTAAACGCTGCAATGGCCCAAACTTTAAAAGAGTTTAAAAAAGAAGTTGATGTACTAATTGCCGGTGGCGAGAAAAAAGAAATTGCTGTAATGCAAATCATTCAAAAATATATTGTAGAAAGCAAAAAAGTATTGTTTGAAGGTGATGGTTACAGTGATGCTTGGCACCAAGAAGCTGCAAAAAGAGGATTGCCTAATGTACCAACAACGCCACTTGCTTTAGATGCAATGGTTACAGAAAAAGCTAAACACTTGTACGAAAGCTGTAAAGTTTACTCTCATAGTGAGTTAGAAGCAAGACATGAAATTGAGCTTGAAAAATACCTTAAAAAAGTACAAATTGAAGCAAGAATTATGTGTGATTTATCATTAAACCACATTATTCCTGCAGCTGTAAAATATCAAAGTGATTTGGCAGCAAACATTGCTCAATTAAAATCTATTGGTGCAGCAGAATCAACTTATGCTACCCAATTAGACATTTTAAATAAAGTAAGTGCTCACATTGCTACAGTTTATACAAAAAGCAGTGAAATGGTTGAAGCAAGAAAAGTTGCTAATGCCATTGAAGATACTCGTACAAGAGCAATTGCATATTGCAATGATGTTAAAGAAAAATTCTTTGATGAAATTAGATATAGCGTTGACAAATTAGAAAGCCTAGTTGTAGATGATTACTGGCCTCTTCCAAAATATAGAGAAATGCTTTTCTTAAGATAAAAGAGAACAAAAACGTAAAAAACCTCACCATCAAAGGTGGGGTTTTTTATTACCAATTTTTTTTGAATAATAATTGAATATAACAAGTAACAACAGTTGTTTGAAAATATTAATGCAGCATTTTACTGCATCTTTGCAACATGCACACAGTTGTTTATATGGTTAGGTTTCCAAAGTTTTGTGGTTTTGCAGGCATACTATCAATGGCGTTATTTAGAATTGTGCTTTGGCAAAACAAAAACTTTCATTTTTACAAACTCATGGGTAGCGGCAAAAATGGAACTTTTGATATTCATCCAGATTGGCTGCAATGGTGCGTTTTAGTTGTAGTAAAAGATGATAAACACATCAATTATCTTCCAACTTTTATTAATAAATATTGGCAATTTTTTAAAGTAAAAAAACTACAAATTGTTTTAGAACCATACATGGGCCATGGAACTTGGGACGGCAAAAAATGCTTTGGAAACGAGTATAATGCAATTAAAAAAAATAACCCAATTGCTGTATTAACAAGAGCAAGCATACGACCAAGTAAATTAAAACAATTTTGGAAGCATGTACCTTTAGTTGCAAAAACCATGAGTGGTGCTAGTGGCCTTATTCAATCGTTCGGAGTTGGTGAAGTGCCTTTTATAAAGCAGGCTACTCTTAGTATTTGGGAAGACGAAGTTTCTATAAAAAATTTTGCTTATGCTATGCAAGAGCATAAATTAGTAGTACAAAAAACTAGAAGTGAAGATTGGTATAGTGAAGATATGTTTACGAGGTTTAATGTGTTGGATATTAAAGGTAGTTTACACTAAATAAAATTATTTGAAATACCATAGTTTTAACAACAAGGAAATTACTTTTTGAGCATTTTTAAAAACCAAGGTAAATTATTAATATGCCAATGATAATATGGTTGGTTTGTTGGATTAAACATTTTGTAGAATTCTTTTACTCCTGGCAAATCGCTCCCCTCAAAATCAAAAATTAATTGAGAGTTTTCAAACTCATTTAATACTTCATTAAAAAGCAAAAAATTACTGGCAAGTTTTCTTCCTTTACTAGTTGTAGTATTGGCAATGTTATAAATTCGAAAGTCATCTTTTAAATATAAACCAACACTTAAAATTTCATTTTCGGCATTTACAATTTTACGTACAAAACATTGATGCTGATGTTGCAGTTTTTGAGCCAATGCTTTTAACCTTATTTTATAATCGTTTACGTGTTGTTCAAACCTAGAAGCGTAGTTTTGATAATAAAGTTCAATAGCTTGATTAGTATCTAAGCTTGTGAGATATTGCAAGTGATTATTTTTTGCTCTTTTTAATAAACGTCGAAAATCGGTATGAAAAGTTTGCAATAAGTTTTCGTGTGGTTTGTTTAGCTTAAGTTCAAAATTTGTTTTAACACTAGTTTGCAATTTCAAAAAAGTATTAGTATTTGCATTCACCATAAAATCGCCATAGCTAACGAATGAAAACAACTTTTGTTGTATTAGTGCAAAAATTGCAGGTGTTGTTTTGCCAACAAGACCTAATTGCTGCAAAAATGGAGGCATATACAGATACGTAATTCCAAACTTTTTTTTATAACAAAATGGCAACAAAACTTCATAGTCATTTACTACAACTGCGGCCCAATTACTTGCCATTGAATGTAAATAAATACTAGTTGCGTAAATAGGTGATTGATGTTTTAACACACAGGCATCCCACAATGTATTGTTAATTTGTTTTGATTGTATAATTTGTACACTTTCCATTAAATGTTGCAATAAAAATTAAAATGGAATTGCAGGTACTAGTTTATTAAGCCTTAACTTATTCATATTTATAGTAAAGCTTATTGTTTTACTAAATGCATTATCCCCTAAAATGCTTTGGTTATAATCTGTAAATACTTTGCTCATTAAAATCGGGAAATAAATATTAATCGTTTCTTTAAAAATAGGTAATTGCAAGCCTGCATTATATAAAAATCTTCCAGTAGCAGGGTTATCTTTCCAAGCTTCAGCATAAGTACCAATATCGAGATAAAACTTAAGCTTTATTGGCAACGGCAATTTAGATAATGGATTTATACTTTCGGGCAAATCGCCACTTAAATTTAATGCCATTAACCAATCATCTGTTTTACCAACTTTACTGCCAAGCAAATCTGTTCTTACTTTAAAAAACCCATCACGTTCCATTATTTGTTGTGATTGCCATCCTTCGAATTCGCTTCTACCAATAAAATAATCACTATATGTATAATCTTCATATCCTTTTGGTCCAGTGAGATTAAGATGATATCTATCCGTTTCAAACTGTTTTACAAAAGTTTTTGTACCCAAATAAAAAAACTTTCCTGCAAAAAATCTAGCCTCAATACCACCTTTATTATTAGCATAATTAAAGTATTGCTTAGCTGTAAATGCAGCCCTTACAAAATCTGTACTTTGATCAATGGTAAGATTCATGTGATAAGGGTACAACACTCTATCGTCCCATTTAGATAGATACAATCTATTTACATAAGAGGTGGTTGATGGTGTAGTAATATTATCAATTGATCCAGTTGGGGTTGTAATAGTTGTAAAATTTAAATTTTGCTCGTTTAAATAAAACATTTTTAAACCAATTTGGGTTCTTGCTTTGCTTTTAATATCATCATCATAAAAAGTAATTTTAATTCCTGGAGTAAATCTTGAAACACTCATCTGATACTGCTTTCCTTCGTCGCTTGTAAAATTATCGTAGGTATAATGTTGTACCCCAAGATGTGCTTGCAACCAATACTTTTTGGTGTATTTATTTAATGACCCACGGGCAAAAAGGTTAAATTTATTACTACCTAATCCAAATGAAGGATTTACAAAAAACTGCAACTTAGGCAATGGTAATTGATAATTATGAAAAGCAGCACCAACTCTTACACCATCGTACAAGTTGTAACTTGCAGTTGGCAAAAAGCTTAAATATTGGTATTTGTTGGTTTCGTTTAAATTTAAAATAAATGCTGGCTTTATAGCTTTTTTTACCGGTGCAGGAGGGTTTGAATTTTTAAGTTGTGCAAATAATATATCAATATTTTTTCCTGTAAATTTTTCAATACTATTCTTAAAATCTAAAGGCGTTGGGTGCTTAAACTTCCATTCTTCAAAGTAAGCTTTCATGGCTGTTGCAAATTGCTCTTTACCTAAAAAAGCCTCAAGTTGCTCCATCCATTTACTAGCTTTTTCATACACCATTAAACCATACAACTCAGTTGTAAATGCTTCACTTGATGTATCTATAGGCAAAGCTTTTTGTACATGCTGTAAACTGTTTATAATTAACGATGTTATATCATCTGGCACTATACTTTTAGATTCTTTTTTAGCTACTTTATTTGTTTCTACAGGCTTTGAACTAGGTTTTGATAATTGTTGCACAAACTTATTGGTGTAAAAAGTATTCATACCTTCATCCATCCAAGGATGGGTTCTTTCGTTGCTTCCTAAAACTCCATAAAACCAATTATGACCAAGCTCGTGAACTATAACTTCATTTAAATCTGTTTTATCGTTTGCTGCATTTACATAAGTAATTGTTGGATACTCCATACCATCAAACTTGTTTTGAACGCCACAAACTATTGTAGCTGTTTGGTATGGATAAACACCAACTTGTTCACTATAAAATTTAAGTGTTTTTTTAGCAATTGCTGTACTTCCTTTTGCATTCATCCTACTCGATGGATAAAAGCAAAACAAATTAACCACACCATTATCAAGCAATAAAGTATCGTACTCAACCAAAAAGTTTTTACTGGCAAACCATGCAAAATCGTGAACATTATGTTGTAAATAATGATGCTCTACTAAAGCTTCTTTTTTTGTAGCTTTTGGAGTTTGTTTTACTATTGTTTTTTTTGTTGTTGATGAAGTTTTTTTTGCAGCAATTAATGGCTTAACAATTTTTCTGGGTTTGTCTTCTATAATATAATTTTTCTGTTGTTCTGGCTTTTTCTTTCCTAAAATTTTTAATGCATTTAACTGTTCTTCATTTTGCAAAACCCCTGTTGATGCAACAATATAATCTTTGGGCGTATTTATTGTAACGTCGAAATTGCCAAACTCACTATAAAATTCTCCTTGATCTAAATATGGCATTACATGCCAACCTTTTGCATCGTAAACAGCAGGCTTAGGATACCATTGAGTAGCTTGATACTCTTGATTTACATGCCCACCACGTGAAAAATTTTTGGGCAATTGCACATGAAATGGGGTTTGAATTATAATCTTTGATTTAGGCAATAAAGGCTCGTTTAAAACTAGTTTTATTACATCTTGAAACTGTGGGTGATATTCAAAAGCTATGGCTTTACTGTTTGCTTTAAAGCTTAATTGATTAATATATCCTTTCTCTTCAGGCTTACTAAAATAAAAATCGGTATTGCCGTTTGCTAATTGCTGATTGCTAAAAGCGGTTCTATCGTTTTTGTATGCATTGGGCCAAATATGAAACCATAAATATTGTAAAGTATCTGGAGAATTGTTGATATACTCTACTTTTTCAAACCCATTTAAAGTGTGCAAATCATCATTTAAAGTTACACTAATGGTGTAGTTTACTTGTTGCTGCCAATATGGCTTTACTTGTGCTACTATAGCATTAACTGAAAAAAAAATATAGCTTGATATAATAAAAATTACCCTTTTCATATTTGGGGTTGAAGATAAGGATTTGTGTATTAATTAAAATTATAACATTCCTTTATAATTGGTTTGCATGGCTTTTGTATCTAAACACAATATAGTTGTAAATTTGCGTTGATTATGAATAAAATTTTTACTTGTATTTTATTTGTTTTGTGGAGTTGCATGCTTGTTGCACAATCGTATTTTGATAGTGTGCCAAAAATTCCTCAAATGAGGCAATTGTTTCACGATGATATCATTAAAACTCAACAAAAAATTATTGGCTCAAATTGCACTGTTGATAGTATTTATAAAGCAAGTGACAATGAGGAAGTTAACATTCAAATCACCAAAATATTAAAAAAATCTGTTTATACACTTAGATATAAAATCGAAGCTCACGAACTTATAAATGAAGGAGCAAAATTTTCATGGCTTAGGGCTGTAAATGATTTTTTAAATAGTTACCTAATTCAGGTAAAATTTAAAAGCATTCCCACCACTGAGTTGGGCAACATTATTGTAACTTTTGATAGTTGCATGGAAGCCCAACTAAGCAACAAAAGCATAGCTGCATTTATAGAAAATCAAAGTTTAGAAGTTGGAAATTTTATAACAAACTTAGCCGTATTTAAAAATAACATTGGGCTTGATGATGCAAAAAATATTTTATTATATAAATATTGTATAAAAAATCCTAAACAGGTTTTAAATGTATTAAACAAATATCCTAACCTACCACAAGCTAAAGAATTAATCGTTGAATTTGCAAAAAACAACCCTCAAGATTTATACAATTACGCCGCTGCTCAAAACAATTTAGGCAACTTGATAAGAAGCATAGACGACCCTATGGTAAAAACTGTTAGTGCCATGGCAACTTCTAACCAAGGTAGATTTTTGTTTCCTTTTTTAGATGATGTTCTTAGCGGAAAATCAACTTTAAATGAATTACTTAAACTAGTAGATAATGAAGAAGCTTTTTACAAACATCTTGTAAAAACCGAATTAAACTACGAGGTATTAAAGCAACAAGGCAATAAGCCTTTGGCTATGGATGTTTTAGGCGATAAACTTAAAGCCAAAGCTGTTGAAATTTACATTAACGAAATAAATGCTTTGCACGATGAAAATAATTTACAAATTAGGTTTGCTAAAATTAAAAACTTAAGCATTGAAGAACTATATTTTTTAGCTGTACTTGGCGAAGAAGAAATATATACCAGCAGTTTTATTAGTGGCGTTTATTCAAAAATGATAGAACAATTTAATGCCCAAAAAATTAAAACTGATAGCCTTTTTAGATTAGTGCACTATGATAGATATAGAAAATTTATTAAAATGTGCAGTGGCTTTAACACTTTGGATGATTTTTTAAAAAGAATGGATAAGCCAGTTGCCGAAAATTTAATGAGAAGCTTTGTAAATGGCTTAGAAAACACTGGCAGTATTGAAGATGCTGTTGATGTTGCAGATAGCTATGCTAGTATAAAAGACTCTAGCATTAAAAAAATCATCAACACACAAGTTGCATTTAACTTACAACAACAGCAACAAGTAAAAAACAAAAAAGGTATTGTAATGTATAGCTTGCTACAACAATTATTTACTATGTACGATAGTGCAGGTAAAATTGATGTGGCAAAAACTTTAAATATTACCAATATTTATCAATTAAGCGTTGCAGATGTAAAAGATAATGAAGGTAAAATTTATGCCCAACAATTTTTTTATGGCGATAAAGATGGTGAAGGTGCATTCAATAATTTTATAAATACTTTCAGGGCACTTGGTTGGCGTGTTACTAGTAAAGAGTTTTGGGTAGAAGTTAATAGCAACAGTGGCAACCCCATAACAATTTTTGCTAACAGAGCCCTAGATGAAACTAAAGGACTCGATGATCTTGCACAACAAAATCTTAATCACTATTTAGATTCTTTAAATATTTTGCCTTCAATAATAATTCACAGAGGGCATAGTTATTATGTTAAAAGCAGCATCAAACAAATAACAGCAGCTGCAAAATTAATTTTATTGGGTAGCTGTGGTGGTTATCATAGCCTAAGCCAAGTATTAAATATTTGTCCAAAAGCACACATTATAGCAAGCAAACAAGTAGGAACAGGTGTAGTAAATATGGCACTTATTGAGCATATCTTTGAAAATTTAAAACAAAACAAAGATTTAATTTGGCAACAAATCTGGAAAACAATGGAGCAAAAGTTTGCCAAACAACCTGAAGCAAAAGAAAGGTTTGATGACTACATTCCGCCTCACAAAAACTTAGGAGCCATTTTTATTATGGCTTATTACAAAGCTCTTGAATAAATATTAATAAAATTATTTAACGCATTAAACTATTTGTACTTTGTACTATCAATTGTGGTATTATGCAAGTACAAACTTCTACCCCAACAACAATTATTAGTAATCATGGCTATGCCAATGTAGTACTACTTAAAAAAAATAACGAACAAGCCTTAGTTGCAACATCTAATTATGCCAAAGGTGCTGTAATTGAAAAATTCACTTCGGGCTTAGTTCAAAATTTTGCTACTTATCTAACAGTTCAGATTGGCGAAAATTTACACATTACACTTCAACCACAACATTTACAATACATTAATCACAGCTGTAATCCCAACGTATTTTTTAATACTGATACATTTGAGCTAGTTGCATTAAAAGATATTTATATCAATGATGAACTTACCTTTTTTTATCCAAGTACCGAATGGCAAATGACTCAGCCATTTGAGTGCAACTGTGGGCACAACAATTGTTTACAATACATTCAAGGTGCAGCATTTATTAATAAAAATGTGCTTAATAATTATAGGTTAACTAGCTTTATCCAAAATATGTTGCAACAAAATGAAGGAAATTGATTCGTCTACATACATTATCATTGTATTAGCACCATTTGTACATACAAATAATGAAAATTTAGATTATTATTATGATTTTTCTCAAAGCAAATTAGAATATCAAAAAGTATTTGCAAACCTGCAGCTCGATTGGTTTTGGGTTGATGTTCAACTACATAATTATCAAGAAGTAATTGAAAATGCCCTAATAAAAGCCAAACAAATTAACAAGCAACCCATCTTTTTAAATTTATGTGATGGCGACGAGCAAAACAATACACCTGGAGTTAGTGTAATACATTATTTGCAACAACATCAATTAATTTATACAGGAGCATC
Organism: Chitinophagaceae bacterium; assembly: GCA_049242865.1. Classification (GTDB taxonomy): domain Bacteria; phylum Bacteroidota; class Bacteroidia; order Chitinophagales; family Chitinophagaceae; genus CAIVPM01. The sequence goes on from JBMLOR010000176.1 coordinate 9,456, forward strand.
GGCCTATTTTTATGATATTACAACATCAAAAGCATTGATGAAAAAAGCTTTTGAAGAACATGGTGTAAGTACCCCAAAGTGGCTGCATATTCAAAAAATTGAAGATGTACGATTCATAAACCAAAACAAAATGCAATATCCAATAATTCTAAAACCAAGTGTTAGTGGAGGAAGTATTGGAGTTTCTGTTAAAAATGTGGTATACAATTCCGAACAATGCGAGGCACAAATTTTAGAAATGTTTAAGGGATATAATGGTTGGAATTTAAATATTGATGGAATAATTGCAGAAGAATTTATTATTGGTGATGAGTTTACAGTATTTATTATTGGCAATTACAATAATCTATCAACTGCTAAAATTTATACTCCTGTTCAAAGAGTTTTTCATCCATCGTTACCAGAAAAAGAAAAGTTTTTGTCGTTTGATAGGCTTTGGGAAATTTATGAAAACGAAACTGCCATGCCCAACAATGATAATTTTTATGAATATGCCACAGCACCAAATCATCTTATTACATCTTTACAAAAAATAAGTTGGGATGCTTTTGCTGCTTGTAAAGGAATTGGTTATACAAGGGCTGATATACGACAAAATTCTTTAACAGGTGAGTTATATGTACTCGAAGTAAATGCACAATGTGGAATAAGTGAAGATGAAAATTATACCTCTATTGGTGCTATTTTAAAAGCTAGTAATACTAGTTTTACAAGTGCAGTTGAGCATATTTTAAAACTTGGCTTGCAACAATACAAGGAAAATTCAATCTAATTATTTATGAAAATTTGTGTTTTACTGCCCGATTATAGCACTACAGCTGTTGATTATCAAAACTATGATCCTATAAGAAATTTGCAACCATTATTACCTAATGATGTTGTTGATACTGTGTTGTTAAACAAACTCACTACCTACAAACAATTGCAACAACTAAAAAGCAAAAACTACGATATTTTCGTTAATTTATGTGAAGGTTATTTACATTGGGAAGTTCCAAGCATTGATGTTATTCATAGTTTAGAGCTATTAAACTTGCCTTATACAGGGCCAAATGCAACTTTGTACGATCCTCCAAAAAATTTAATGAAGTATGTGGCGTATTGTGCAGGTGTAAATTTTCCAAAATATGTAGCAGTTAGTCAAGTTGCTGATATTCAAAATATTGAACAAAGTTTAAATTTTCCATTATTTGTAAAGCCATCTAAAGAAGGTGACAGTGTAGGCATTAGCAACACCTCGCTTGTTAAAAATTATAACCAACTAAAATTGCAGGTTGAGCTATTACTTACACAATTCAACGAACTACTTGTAGAAGAATATATAAATGGAAGAGAGTTTACAGTATTAGTTGCTGCAAATGCTATTACAAATAATGTAGATGCTTTTACGCCAATTGAATATATTTTTACTAGTGAAGTGCCCTTTAAAACCTACGAACTAAAAACTTCATCCCTTCATCCAAATGCAAACAAACCTGTTGATAATGAAAGTTTAAAAATTGAGTTACAAAAGGCTGCTGTTAATATTTTCAAAGCATTTAATGGCGTGGGTTATGCAAGATTAGATTTTAGAATGGATGAAAATGGAACCCTATATTTTTTAGAAATAAACTTTACCTGCTCCGTTTTTTATGAAAATGGATATGAAGGAAGTGCAGATTATATTTTAAATAACAGCTCTATTGGCAAAGCTGGCTTTCTGCAACAAATTATTCATGAAGGTTTACACAGACACCAACAAAAGCAAAAACCATTTTATGCAAAAGGTAGTAGCAAAGCTGGCTTCGGCATTTATGCTTCAAGAAATATAATTGCAGGAGAAGTTGTTTTTAAAGGCGAAGAAAAAGCCCAACGAATAGTAACCAAACCTTTTGTTGATAAATATTACAACCCCCAACAACTACAAGATTTTGCAGCTTATGCCTATCCTATAAGTGAGCAAGTTTATATTCTTTGGGATGAAGATGCTACACAGTGGGCTCCTCAAAATCATAGTTGCAACGCTAATACTGCTTATGTTGGTTTAAATGTAATTGCAACTAAAAACATTGTAGCAAATGAAGAATTAACCCTCGATTATGAAACATTTTTAAACGAATCTGCACAACCCTTTAATTGTAATTGTGGTGCACCCAATTGTAGAAAAATTATTAAAGGCAAAAAAGGAAATACAGTTGAGCGTAGGTTGTAAAAACCATAATTAATGATTTAGCTTAGTTTGTAATCTTTTCAGTTTATCGTAATAACATTTTAAATATTTTCTCTTCATTTCCTCATTTAAGAAACTTCGATTTACTAAGTCTTCTACTTGTGGGGTTTTATTAGTAAAATGGTTTAAGTAATAAGCAACTGTTTGTGCTCTCAAACCCATCTTTTCACCCAAAGTTAAAAAATCGTCGTGCATATAACAGCCAAATTTAGCATAGCTAGGATGCTGAATATCTCCATCATACAATCTATCGTTTAAAGCAATATCGCTGTCATCTATATGTAATCTTGTACACAACAAATCATAAGCTGGTGCTAGTTGATAAATTCCATTTTGCTGGTAATCAATAACTGAAAAATTTTTTAAATGAGCATCGCCATTACTAATTAAGTAATTAAAAATGGCTAATGCAAACAATCTCTCTTTAGTAATTAATGCTGTAGGAATATATTTATCTATTAGAAATGCCATCTCCAAATAACTACTCTCATATTTAAAATTCACTCCGCCGCTTGCAATAGTTTTATTACTTAGTACGGCAAAATCCTCTTTCAAGCACCTTTCTCCATTAGAGAGCACATCAAAACGTTTAGTAAGGTAAGCTATTTCACCATCACTAAAAAAAACTATGCCATTCTTGGCAGTTTCAATTTCAAAAACTTGTTCAGCAATTTGCATGGTTACATGTTCATTTGCTGGAACTTGATCAACATTTTCTAAGTCTCTTGGAATAGGTTTTAAAATATATTCCCCGGCTTTATCAGTTAGCTGTAATTCTTTCCCTACAAGTTTCACAGAAAATTTTTCTTGTACACCACTTATTGAAATTCGTTTTCTTTTTTCTATTAAGGCCGAAAAATTCTTGTTATCTCTATTAAAATTTAAAATATGCGAAACTTTTTTTCTGTTAAATAAATGTCTTAAGCCCAACGGGCTATATGAATCAAATCCACGTTGTAATGTAACTGGACAATTATTAAACACTAACTCTTTTTCCATTAAATATCGTTTTCAATTAATTCTTGTACTCTTATAGCACCAATAGTCTCTTCATTTGCTGTTTTTAGTAATAATCCAAAATGATCGTTTTCATCAATTTTTAAATTATTGCATTGAAGTTTTTTATTCTCACCTTCACTTAACAAGTTAAAAAAAAATGCAAACAATGTTTTTGAGTAGTGAGCTTGAGATGTTTTTGGTATAGTTAAACTAATTGCAGGTTTAGTTCTGTCAATAAAATACTCTGTTGTATACTTAAAGGCATATTGGCCATTATCAGTTTCATCAATAATGCCTGCCAATATATTATTATTATATACCTTTCCTCGTCTCATCACTCATACTTTTGGTTGTTAAAGTTAAATTAGCTCCTAAAGCATCTGCAACTATTATCCAGTTTTTTATAGAAGTTCCTTCTTTTGCTCTCACAATTGCCCCAATTGTTATAATACTCAAGCCAGTTGTAATGGCCAATTGCTTTTGTGTAACATTCAAAAGCCTCATTCTTTCTTTAATTAATTTGCTAAGTATTATTAGATTATCCATTCTATTAAATATATGCTATAACGTATTTTGTTAGGTAAAATTACATAAAATCGATTACTTATCTTAAAAATATATTTTATAACAAATTATTTTCGGTATTTGAATTGAAAAACAAACAAAACCTAAAAATATTAAGTATAAGATATTTTTTGAGGAAAAAGAATGCCAAACTAATTAATCTGCATTATGCAAATACAAAAAATAATCACCCCTTATCTTCGCAGCCTTTCAAAATATTTATGAGTCAACATTTAAGCGAACAAGAGATTATTCGTAGAGAAAAATTACAAAAATTAAACGAGCTAGGTATTGATGCTTACCCTGCTCCTTTGTATCCTGTTAGTCATTATTCTGAGGATATTAAAGCTGCTTTTAGTGAAGAAACAAAAGACCAATTTACACAAGTTTGTGTAGCTGGTAGAGTGGTGAGTATTGGTGATAAGGGTAAAGTGTTGTTCGTAAAAATTCAAGATAGTAAAGGTATTTTTCAACTTTATGTAAGAAAAGATGATATATGCCCTACAGATGACAAAAGCCTTTGGGATAATGTAGTAAAACCTTTAGACTTAGGTGATATTATTGGTGCAACTGGTTTTGTTTTTGTTACTAAAACTGGTGAAACAAGCTTGCATACACAAACTTTTACATTGCTTGCAAAATGCTTAAAACCTTTGCCTGTTGTAAAAAGAGATGAAGATGGAAATGTTTTTGATGAAGTTACAGACCCCGAATTTAAATATCGTCAACGTTATGCAGATTTAGTAGTAAATCCTGATGTTAAAAAAACGTTTGTTGGTCGTACAACCATCATCAACACTATAAGAACTTTTTTAAACGAGCAAGGTGCTTTAGAGGTTGATACTCCTGTGCTGCAAAATATTCCTGGTGGTGCAGCTGCTCGTCCTTTTATAACACATCACAATGCATTGGATGTTCCTTTTTATTTAAGAATTGCCAATGAGTTATATTTAAAAAGATTAATTGTTGGTGGCTTTGATTGGGTGTATGAGTTTAGCAGAAACTTTAGGAATGAAGGAATGGATAGAACCCATAATCCTGAGTTTACAGTGCTTGAATGGTATACTGCTTATAAAGATTATTTTTGGATGATGGAAATTACAGAGCAACTTTTCGAGAAAATTGCTTTGCAACTACACGGAACAACTGAAGTAAAAATTGGCGACAAAACTGTAAACTTTAAAGCTCCATTTAAACGTATTACCATTTTTGATGCTATAAAAGAAAATACAGGAATTGATATTAGTGAAATGGATGAAGCTGGTTTAAGAGAAGTTTGCAAACAATTAAATATTCACGCAGATCCAAATTTTGGCAAAGGAAAGTTGATTGACGAAATATTTGGGGCAACTAGCGAAGGCACTTACATTCAACCCACTTTTATAATGGATTATCCTGTTGAAATGAGTCCTTTAACCAAAAAACATAGAAGCAAGCCCGGATTAGTAGAACGATTTGAATTAATGGTAAATGGTAAAGAAGTGGCCAATGCATATAGTGAGTTAAACGACCCAATAGATCAACGCCAAAGATTTGAAGAGCAAGTAAAACTTATGGAACGTGGCGATGATGAAGCTATGTTTATTGACCACGATTTTCTTAGAGCTTTAGAATATGGCATGCCTCCTACAAGTGGCATTGGCATTGGTATTGATAGATTGTGTATGATGATGCTAAATCAACCAAGTATTCAAGATGTGTTGTTTTTCCCTCAAATGAGACCAGAAAAAACAAACTAAAGCCTTTAGGTAATATTGCTAATAAATTATAATCAAGAGGATGGTGTTTTAACTATCCTCTTTTATTTTTGAAAATATTTTATGAAGAAAATTGTTGCTATTCTGCTTTTATTTTTCGGCAAAAATGCTAACTCGCAAGACACTACATTAAAAGTAAACGAACGTGTAGTTACTTTACCTGAGGTTTTGGTAAAAAACAATTTTGATTATAACAGTTTGCTCAATCAAATAAAAGAAGACACCACATTTTACAAAGCTTTTCGTAATTTAAAAGTACTTAACTACAGTGCTTACAATAACATTCAAATGCTAGATAAAAAAAACAAACTAAAAGCTAGCATGTACAGTAAAACCAAACAAGTACGAAATAATGGTTGCCGAAGTATGCAAGTGCTCGAAGAAAAAGTTACTGGTGATTTTTACAACAACAAAAAAGAATTTAATTATCAAACTGCCGAAATGTATGCCAGCTTATTTTTTGCAAAAGGAACTGTTTGTGGCGAAAACAATATAGTTGCAGGAAAAAGCTTCAGCACAAGCAACAAAAAAGGTATAGAAAAGCATAAAGAGCAACTAAAAATGTTGTTCTTTAATCCAGGAAGAAAAATTCCTGGCATCCCATTTATTGGCAATAAAATTGATTTGTACGACGACAATGCAAAATTAAAATACGATTACAAAATTGATGTTGTAGAGTTTAATGGAAAATTAGCTTATTTATTTGAAATAAAACCCAAAGAAACCTTAAGCGACGACGAAGCATCTGATATTGTAATCGACGAAATGACTACTTGGTTCGATAAACAAACAATGGAAGTATTAGCTCGCAATTATACTTTAAGCTATAAAGCTGGAGTATACGACTTTGATGTAAGAATGGAAGTAACTATGCAAAAAGTAAAAGGCCTACTTGTACCTCAAGTGTTAAGATACAGAGGCAATTGGGATGTAATTTTTAAAAAGAGAGAAAACGCCATTTTTACTGCAACCATTTTTGATGTGGAGTAATTTTAAGGATACAAAAAATGCTGGAAAGTTTTTTTAGCTTTCTTAAAATCTTTCCAGCATTTACAATCAACTTCTACAACAAACACACCACAAGTTGGCATTTCTACAATTTGCTTTTTTGTAAGATTATTTACAAAATAGGTTATACCTGGATTATGGCCAAATAGAGCTATTGAGTTATAGTTATCGTTTAACGCTAATACAACATCAACATAATTATCTTCAGGTGCGTTATATAAATTACTATGTTTTTCGATATCTGCAATAGCCATGTTAAAGGCATTGGCAAAATAAGTTGCCGTTGTAAAAGCCCTTGTAGCTGTGCTGCTTACTAATAAATCAGGTATAATTTTTTGTTGGTGCAAAAGGGCAGCCATGGTTTTAGCCTCATCGTGCCCACGTTCGTTAAGCACTCTGTCATAATCATTTAAAATGCCAGCCTCCCAGCTACTTTTTGCATGTCGTACAATAATGAGTTGTTTCATGTTAATGCGTTAAAAATTTAAAAAACTGCTTTACATTTCGTATTTACAATAAAAAAACAAATTCTTTATCTTCACCACGTCATGAGTTTAAAAAGCAAATTACATTATAAATATTTATTAGAAACATTTGGCTTATTACGCACTAAAGAAATTTTGCAAGTAAACCCAACTATTGTTCCAACAAGAGTTCATAATAGCCATGTAAATATCACTATTTTTGAATATTCGCCTACCGAGTTTAAACAACACAATAATGTAACCTTACAAAATTGTTCATCTTTTGTAAATAATCAAAATGTAAAATGGATTAATATAGATGGTATAAACAAAGATGTAATCGAAAAAATTTGCTCTACTTTTAAAGTACACTATTTAGTTGCCGAAGATATTGAAAGCATTGGGCAGCGTCCAAAAATGGATGAATTAGATAACCATCTTTTTTGTTTACAACAAATGTTGTATTTTAATGTAAACGATACAAGTATAGAAAGCGAGCAGCTCAGCATTATTCTTGGCTCGCATTATGTAATTAGTTTTCAAGAAGATGGCACCAGAGATGTTTTTGATAATTTAAGAGAAAAATTAAAAATTTCAAATACAAAAATTCGTAACAAACAAGCAGATTATTTATGCTATACTATGCTAGATATGATAGTTGATCATTATTTTATTGTAATGGAAAAATTGGGCGAAAAAATTGAAAACCTAGAGGAAGAAATTATTAAAACTCCAAACACCCGAAGCTTAGCAAAAATTAATCAACTCAGAAAAGAATTAATTGTTTTAAAAAGAAATATTGCCCCTGTACGTGAGTTAATTAACGGTTTTTTAAAAAGTGATTCTCCCTTAATGCATGTAAACACTTTAAAATATTTTAAAGATGTTTACGATCATGTAATACAAGCTAATGACCTTGTAGAAAACTACAGAGATATGATGATTAACATGCAAGACTTATACATAAACCAAGTAAACCTGAAAATGAATGAAGTAATGAAGGTAATGACTATAGTAACTTGTTTACTAGCACCAGCCACTGTTATTGGTGGAATTTTTGGTATGAATTTCGATAAAATTCCATACATCCACAACCAATTTGGGTTTTATTTAGCCGTTGGTGCTATGCTTGTAATCCCTGTAATTATGATTTTTGTTTTTAAAAGACGAGGGTGGTTTTAAACTTTTAATACAAATTAAAATAAGTTCTTACTAGAAGATACTTAATAATGCAAAAGCAAAATTTTAAATTAGTAGTTAAGCAACTCATCTTGCAAAAAATACTTAAGTTATAAAACAATCGCTATTTAAATTCTTAAACTTTTCTCATATTTGTTCAAATTAACACTTTTATGCAACCAATTATTACGTTAAAAAACATCTACAAAAATTATGGCTATAAGCAAGTGCTAAAAAACATAAATGTAGATATTTATCCAGGGCAGGTTATTGGCTACATTGGCCCAAACGGTGCAGGCAAAAGCACTACAGTAAAAATACTTTGTGGCTTAATTAACGATTTTGACGGAGAAGCTATCATTAAAGGATATGATGTTAAAAAAAATCCTTTAGAAGTAAAAAAACATATTGGTTACATACCAGAGCTGGCAGAATTGTATGATGTACTTACACCTTTTGAGTTTTTAAATATCATGGGTGAGTTATACAACTTACCAGCCAATGTAGTAGAAAACAGAATGAATACAATGCTTACAGCATTTGGTTTACAAGACAACATCCATCAACGAATGGATACTTTTAGCAAAGGCATGAAACAAAAAGTTTTAATAACAAGTGGATTAATTCATAATCCAGATATTATAATTTTAGACGAGCCATTAAGTGGCTTAGATGCTAATAGTGTAATTATAATTAAAGACTTAATTAGCAAATTAGCACAAGATGGAAAAACTATTTTTTATTGCAGCCACATGATGGATATTGTAGAAAAAGTTAGCGATAAAATTGTGTTGATAAATGAAGGCACTGTAATTGCAAATGGCACTTTTTTGGAGTTGCAACAGCAACAAGGCGACATGAGTTTAGAAAGCATTTTTGCACAACTTACCGCAAAAGAAAATTTGGGAGATGCTGCAAATGAACTAGTTAATGCTTTAAAGTAGAAAAATTTTTGTTGACCAAATTACAACTATTATTTAACTCTCTTGTGTCATTCACTTCAGCACTAGTAAATGTATGTAGATCTTTTTTATGTCTATCATAGTGTGTTTTCATCAATAAATATGTTATAACCTAAAAACATCTAAGTAAATTTTCACAACTTCTAACTTGTAAATTATGAATGCAGTTAACAAATTTCTGATAAAATCAATTTTACTTCCTAAAAATATTTATGAAAAATGGGGTTGCGATGTAAGGCAACTTGAGTCAATTGTAAAACTAAAATTAACTTTAGACGATCGGCGACCACATGCTTTTAAAGCTATGCAACGCAATCAGCAAGAAACAAAAAAACAAACTAGCAATGCAACTATATGGGCTATGTTAGGAAGCTTTGTAATAGGGTTGTATTTTTTGATTTTTATGTCTTTTGACGATGATGTTACTTGCTTTACACTATTTTTTACTTCGCTTTGCTCATTGTTGGCTTTAATTTTAATTTCAGACTTTACAAGTGTTTTGTTCGACGTTAGAGACAATTTTATTATTTTACCAAAACCAGTAAACGACAAAACTTTTGTACTTGCAAAACTTATTCATATCATCATTCATGTCAGTAAGTTAATTTTGCCATTAACAACTCCTACACTTCTTTATGTTGTTATTTATAAAGGATTTTTTGCATTTCTTACATTTCTACCCTTTATAGTTTTAGCTACTCTTTTTACCATATTTATTATAAATGCTTTCTACATTTTTGTTTTAAAAGTTACAACCCCTGAAAAGTTTAAAAACATAATTACTTATATCCAAATATTATTTGCTATAAGCATTTATGCTTCTATGCAAATACTGCCAAGAAAAATGGAAAGCATTGGAGATGGCTTTAAAATGAACGATTTTTACGCTGCAAAATTTTTTCCTACTTATTGGTTTGCACATAGCTTTAATGCAATTTACTCAGGCACTTTAAATCAAGCCTCTATTGTTTATATTGTACTTTCAATTGCTTTTCCAATATTTTGTATTTATGTAGTAATAAAATATTTTGCACCATCCTTTAATCAAAAACTTTCACAAATAAGTGGCAGTAGTAGCGAAAATGTTACAGTTAAAGTTGCACACAAAGAGAAGCAAAAATTTAGCTATAGCAGCAAGTGGGCAAAGGCAATTACTCAAAAAGGAGAAGAAAGAATGGGCTTTATGTTTACATGGAAAATGATGTTACGTAGCAGAGATTTTAAACTGAAAGTTTATCCTGGCATTGGCTATATGATAGTTATTTTATTTATTAGCTTTATGAATAAAAAATCTTTCAATTTATCGAATCTTGTTAATAGTATTAAGGTACAAGACACTTCTGGTAAAGTTGCTGTATTGATGATTATTTATTTTTCTTCGTTATTAATTTCTACAGCATTAGGAAGCATTACTATGAGTGATAAATACAAGGCATCGTGGTTGTATTTTATAACACCAATATACGAGCCAGGTAAAATATTTTTAGGTGCCGTAAAAGCAGTAAGTGTAATGTTTTTTGCACCATTTGCAATGTTGGCTTTAACTGTAGGCGTTGCTTTTGTTGGTGTAAATATAATTCCAAATGTAGTGCTAGCTTGCGTTAATCAAATAATTATCATAGGGTTATACTTTTTATTTGGAATGCCGTATTTACCATTCTCAACTTCTACTTACAAACCTAGTGCAGGTAGTATTTTTAAAGGATTTTTTGCGTTAATTATAGCTGCATTAATTGGTTTATTACATTACTTTGTTTACAATTATATCTATGCAGTAATGTTTTTAATTGTAGTTGGATGTTCGATTATTTATTTTATGCAAAAACATATCTCAAATTTTAGTTGGCAAAAAGTATTGAGTGTGTACCGTGAGGATTAGATTGTCTTGCAAATTTTTGCTTTTTTAAAGTTGGTGTTTTAAAAACCACTTTGTGCATTTTAAACTACAACTTATTTTATTTGGGAATAAAAATTACTGCACCTTAGCACCTAAATTATGAGTAAACGATATAGTCAAAACAAAGCTTTGT
>JBMLOR010000177.1:0-16610 GCA_049242865.1 Chitinophagaceae bacterium
ATAAAAAAAGTCACCAATATAAACTTTGGTGGCTTTTTTTTAACTCATTCTACAAAAACGACTATATAGTTTTTCGTAGATAGGTATGATATTTTGAATGTCAAAATTTTTAGCATGATCGTAAGCATTTTGCTTCATTTGTTGCAGCAAATCATCGTTTTGTAAAACCATAATTGCTTTTTCACTCATGGTTGTAACATCGCCCACATTAGCCATAAAACCAGTAGTTCCATCTATATTAATTTCTGGTAAACCACCTGCATTGGTGCTAATTACAATAGCTTTAGCCGCCATTGCCTCTAATGCACTTAATCCAAAACTTTCATAATCACTAGTAAGTAAAAAGATATCTGTAACTGCTGTAATTTCTTCCATTTGCTCTTGTTTACCTACAAAACGCACATCATCGGCAACGCCTAAATGCCTTGCTAATTCTTCAGCCATTGGCCTTTCTGGACCATCACCAACCATCATCAACTTGCAAGCTACTTGTTTTCGAACATTGGCAAACACTTGCACCACATCTTGTACACGTTTAACTTTTCTAAAATTACTAGCATGCATTAACACCTTTTCACCATTTGGTGCAATTACTTTTTTAAAAGCATCAATAGGTTTTTTATCAAACCTAGCAACATCAACAAAATTAGTAATTACTTCTATTTCTTTTTTAATATCAAAGTTTCGATAGGTTTCTTGTTTAAGATTTTCACTTACACTTGTAATGGCATCACTTTCGTTGATTGAGAAAGTTACAACAGGCTCATAGGTTTTATCTTTTCCAACAAGTGTAATATCAGTTCCGTGCAAGGTTGTTATCACTGGCACGCTACGCCCTGTTTTACTTTTTACAATTTGCTTAGCCATATAAGCAGCACTTGCATGTGGTATAGCATAGTGTACATGCATTAAATCTAAATCATGATTTATTATAGCATCAACCATTGTACTTGCCAATGCCACTTCATAAGGTGGATAATCAAATAAAGGATAGGTTGGCACCCTTACTTCGTGATAAAAAATATTGGCATTAAATTCATTTAATCTTACAGGTTGTTGGTAAGTTATAAAATGTACTTGATGCCCTTTATTAGCAAGAGCTTTACCCAATTCTGTAGCCAAAACCCCACTTCCACCAAATGTTGGGTAACAAGCAATCCCTATTTTCATACATTTATTTTTAACTTGCCAAAAGTATAGTTTAATGGCATGTAAATAATATTATTTGATGACCAATGGTTTACAACAAACTTATATGGGAAAAAAAATTCAATCCCCTTAAATTCGCCCAAAATAATTGCAAAATGAGTACCAAAATTTCCACTTTATTAGACAGATTTAATGAACCCGAAACACTAAGAATGGCAAAGCTTGCCAGAGAACTTAGAAGCAATGGAATTGATGTTATTGACCTAAGTTTAGGCGAGCCAGATTTTGATACTCCTCAGCATATTAAACAAGCTGCAATTGATGCTATAAACAACAACTACTCACATTATACTCCTGTACCTGGTTATGTAGATGTTAGAGAAGCTATTTGCTACAAACTTAAAACAGATAATAATTTAGAATATAAACCTGAAAATATTGTAACAAGTACTGGTGCAAAACAATGCTTAGCTAATGTTTTATTGGCATTGGTTGATGATGGTGATGAGGTAATTATACCAACACCTTTTTGGGTAACTTACAGCGAATTAGTAAAGATTGCAAGAGGAAAAGTAGTTGCTCTTCCATCAACCATAGAAAGTAATTTTAAAATTACTGCACAACAATTACAAGAAGCCATTACAGATAAAACTAAAGTCTTCATGTTTTCGTCTCCTTGCAATCCAAGTGGTGCTGTATATAGCAAAGATGAATTGGCTGCTTTGGTTGAAGTATTTAAACAACACCCTCAAATAACAATAATTAGTGATGAAATTTATGAATATATAAATTTTGTAGGTAAGCATTACAGCATTGCACAATTCGAGGGCATGCAAGATAGAACTGTTGTAATTAACGGCTTAAGCAAAGGTTTTGCAATGACTGGCTGGCGTTTTGGATACAGTGCAAGCAACACAACAATAGCAAAAGCTTGTGAAAAATTACAGGGTCAATTTACAAGTGCTACTTGCAGTATTACACAAAGAGCTGCAATTACAGCACTAACTAGTAGCAAAGAATCTTGCGACGCCATGACTGTTGAGTTTGCAAAACGTAAATCTATTGTACTAGATTTAGTTAAAGATATTCCTGGAATTATTTGTAATAACCCTGAAGGAGCTTTTTATATTTTTCCTGATGTTAGTTATTACTATGGTAAATCGTATAATGGCACTACTATAACAAATTCGGCTGATTTTAGTTTGTATTTATTGCACGAAGCCCATGTATCGAGTGTAATGGGTGAGGCATTTGGAAATCCTAATTGTGTACGTTTTTCATTTGCAAATACAATCGAAAATATACAAAAAGCTTGGGCAAGAATTAAAGATGCTTTAGCTAAGTTAAACTAAAAAATAACTCCCAATCGTTTGGTTTAGATGTGCTAAATACAATAATTGCTTTTAAGTTTTGGAGTTAATCTAACCCTAAATTGACAATTTTTAAAAGTTAGTTTAAATAATTATTTATGCGTATAATTTCTTACAATACAAATGGTATAAGAGCTGCAATTAAAAAAGGATTTTTAGACTGGCTGGCCACAAACCCTGCAGATGTAGTTTGTATTCAAGAAACAAAAGCATTACAAACAGACGTTGATATCACCGAATTTGAAAAACTTGGTTATTCCAGCCATTGGTTTAGTGCACAAAAAAAAGGCTATAGTGGTGTTGCCATTTTTTCAAAAATAAAAGCAGACAAAATTGTTGTGGGTAATGGTTTTGAGCAAAGCGACTTTGAAGGCAGAGTAATCCGTGCCGACTTTGGACAACTAACTTTACTTAATTGCTATTTTCCGAGTGGTACAAGTGGCGACGAAAGACAAACTTATAAATACCAATGGCTAAAAGAAATTCAATCTTTTGTAAATGAAATAAAAAAAACTCGTAAACAAATTGTATTGTGTGGAGATTACAATATTGCACACCAACCAGTAGATATACACGACCCCAAAGGAAATAAAAACACTAGTGGTTTTTTGCCAGAAGAAAGAAATTGGCTTACCGAATTTTTAGAAAGTGGGTTTATTGACACCTACAGATTTATGAATCCTAATTCAGTTGGAGGTTATAGTTGGTGGAGCCAACGTTTTCCAAGTGTGAGACTACAAAATAAAGGATGGCGTATTGATTATATTTGTGTAAGCAAGTCGCTTGAAAAACACATTAAGGCTGCAACTATTTTGCCTGACATTAAACATAGCGATCATTGCCCAATTTATTTGGAACTCGACTTATAAAATATAAATTATGGAAATTGTTTTATTGCTCATTGTAATTGTTTTGATTTTTGTTATTAAATCATCAATCAGTGACGTAACGCATCAACAAAAAAATATTTTGCATGCATTGCAGCAATTGCAAGAAGAATTAACTGAAACTAAACGAACTGTTAACCAGCTAAAGCTAAAAGCTACATTACCTTCAGAAAGTTCAGTTGAAAAAACTACAATAAAAGAAAACCTAAATGCTACTGAAAAAACACCCGACTTTGTACCCCTCTATAAAAAACAGTTTGACACTGTGATTAACGAACAAAAAAAGATTACTCCAACGCAAGTAGAAATTGATAAAATTACAGTTATAGATGATGTTGTTGATAGCATAAACTCAAAAAACTATTCTGATTCACCAATCGATAGTATCGTAAACAAACCATCATTTTGGGAGAATTTCATTCAAAAAAATCCCGACATTGAAAAATTCATAGGCGAAAATTTAATCAACAAAGTTGGCATTACCGTTTTAGTGCTTGGCATTGCATTTTTTATTAAATACGCAATAGACAAAAATTGGATAAACGAAATTGGACGAGTAGCCATTGGCTTATTTTGTGGTATATTTTTAATAAGCGTTGCACATTATTTAAGAAATACTTATCGAAGCTTTAGTAGTGTTTTGGTTGGTGGCGGCTTAACTGTTTTGTATTTTAGTATTGGATTTGCATTTCAGCAATACCAAATGTTTTCACAAACTGCAGCTTTTGTTTTAGTATGCTTAATTACAACTTTAGCCATTTTACTTTGTATTTTTTACAATAGAATAGAGCTTGGCATTATTGCAACTATTGGAGGATTTGCTACACCATTTATTGTTAGCACTGGCAGTGGCAACTATGTTGTTTTATTTACTTACCTATGTGTATTAAATTCAGGGCTAATTGCTTTAGCTTATTTCAAAAATTGGAGGATTGTTCAATTTATAGCTTTTATTTTCACATCTATAATTTATTGTACTTGGCTATATAACAGAATAGCCATTAATGAGTTGCCCATTAAAGGTGCTCTATTTTTTGCAACTATCTTTTATATACTGTTTGTAGCAATGAATTTATTGCATCATATAGTTAAAAAATTCATACTAAAAGCTAGCGACTTTACCCTTTTATTAAGTATAAATAGTTGTTTTTTTATATCAGGAATTAATATTTTAGAACAAAGTAAAAGCACAAACTATTCAGGATTATTTACCACTTTGCTAGCCATATTAAATGGAATTATTGTTGGATGGATTTATTTAAAAAAAGATGTAGACAAAAACTTATTACATTTATTTATTGGCATCACTACAACTTATTTTTCGTTGATTGCTCCAATACATTTTGATGGAGCCGATATAGTAATTTTTTGGAGTGCACAAATGGTAGTATTACTATGGCTTTATCAAAAATCTAGCATCAGACTATTAAAAATAGCCACTTTAATTTTAGCAGTGATAGTTGTAGGGAGTTTAATATTAAACTTAGATGGTTACAATAGTTTCACAAATACAGTTTCAGTTATTTTAAACAAACAATTCATTACCTATTTCTTTGCTAGTATTTGTTTTACGGCATTTTATTGGTTACTTAAAAAAGAGGCTAATACTTACTTTGAGTTTAGTATTACAACTAGCATGGTTAAAAAAACAGTGTTAGCAATAGCTTTAATTATACTTTTTGCATCTGGTTTTAGAGAAATTAATTATCAAATTAATGCAAGATTTGCTATAGCTAATGCTTCTTTAATTTGTTTGAATTTTTATTTAACAGCATTTGTATTATGCTTATTGAAAGTGTTTAAAAATGATATTGTATTTACAAAAAATATGGATTGCTTAATATCTATATCAATAGTTCTACTTTTTAAACTATTATCTTGGATATTTATTCGCAACAACATTGAAAATGCTATTATAACACACCAATCACAATGGCAGTTAGTTGTGTTTTTTTGCAGCGAAGCTGCTTTGTATATATTATTTTTATATGCTATTAAAAACTTTAAAAAAATCGACGATAAGAATGGAATTAAAAACTACACATCATTCTACAGTATTGCTTTAGTACTTAATATTTCATCAACATTGCTAATATTTTATTTATTAATAGCTCAGCCAAATATTGATAATATAGAGCATTATAACGACATTTATAACAGGGCAGGACTAAGTATACTATGGGGCGTTTTGAGTTTTATTGCGATGTGGTTAGGTATGAAGTGGGCAAACAAAACACTTCGTGTTTTTGCATTAGTTTTATTTGGAATTACACTTATAAAGCTCGCAGTAATTGATATTCAAAGAATGAACGAAGCTGGGAAAATAATAGCCTTTATACTTTTAGGTGCTATTTTACTAATTGTATCTTTTATGTATCAAAAGCTTAAAAAATTAATAAACAACGACACTGAGTAAAAGCTAGTGGCAAAATGTTTTGTGCCACTAGCTTTAATTTTTTATAAAGCAGCTATCATACTAATTTCAACATTTACACTCCTTGGCAAACCTTTTACAGCAACTGTTTCACGAGCTGGGTAATTGCCAGTAAAGTAACTTGCATAAACTTCGTTTACTCTGGCAAATAAGGTCATATCGCTAAGAAAAATTGTAGTTTTAACTACATGGTCAAAACTTATTCTAGCCTCATCTAAAATTGCTCTTAAGTTTTGCATTACTTGGTGTGTTTCTTGTTCTAAATCGTCCATTACTAGTTCTCCAGTTGCAGGATTAAAGCATACTTGGCCACTAATAAATAACATGCCATTTGCTTTTACAGCTTGATTGTATGGCCCAATTGGAGATGGTGCATTTGTAGTGTTGATGATTTGTTTATCCATAAAAATTAATTTATATGCAAATAACAGTAATATCTTTTATGTAATCCTATTTTTACAACATGGCAATAAAAATATTAATTCACGCAAACGCTTTTCAACAAGAACAATGGTTGCTAAAGCCAACATCTAGCAACATAGAATTAGTTTTTTATAAAGATGAAATTATTGATGCTGACTTGTATATAGATAATAATTTTAATGCAGAAACAAGTGTTTTTTCTTGCATCACTACAAAACCAATTTTAACCAATACCATACAAGAAAATTTGCCACATAATTTTATTAATTATAATGGCTGGAATACTTGCATTAAAAATAATACTATTGAAATAGGCAAAGTGCCAGAAATTTTTATAGATACTATAAAAGAAATTTGTGAAGCTGCTAATTGGAAACTTTTTATGTTCAGCAACTTAGTTGGTTTGCCAATACAACGAACCATATCAATGATAATAAATGAAGCATATTTTGCGTTAGAAGCAAATGTGAGCTCTAAAAAAGATATTGATATTGCTATGAAATTAGGCACAAATTACCCCTATGGTCCATTTGAATGGAGCGAAAAAATAGGGCTAATTGAAATTTATAGTTTATTACAAAAGCTATCAATCTACGATATTAAATTTATACCTTGCAAGCTTTTAGAAAAAGAAGCAACTACAAAATAGTACTTAACAAAAACAAATAAGCCACCTTTTTTAAGATGGCTTATTTATGAATAATTTTATAAAACCTTAATCAGGTTTATTACCATGCAAAAAAGTGTTTATGGTTGAAAGGTTTGTTTCTTCTTTCTCATTTTTATTCACTGTAACATTACTATAAAAATTTTCAACCGATGCTAAGGTGTTGTTGCCAAACAATTCCATATTACGTCTTACATAAGCTGGTACTGTATCAAATTCACTTCCATTTTCACCACCATTCATATTAAAAGACAAGTTTCTTAACTTTTGAATTCGTTCTTGAGCTCTACGTTTTTGAATTTCATCTTCACTCAAATCTTCAACTGCATTTTGAATAGTATTTACACTATTGTCGGCAACTTTAGTTTTTATTTCAAAGTTTAATTCATCTGCTTGTTCATCTGCCTTTGTAACTTCACTAATTGTTGCTTTTGGCACAATATTTTCAACTATGGTTTCTTTGATTTTCAACTCAAAGCGAAATGGATTTGCATCTTCTTCTTTTTTTATTTCTGGTTGCTGAACCAAGTTATTATAGATGTTTGTTGGTTTATTGAGCAAAGTGTTACTCATTGGCTGCATAGCTGGTTTTTCAACTATGGTCATGTTTACTATAGATTCTTCTGACGTATTTACTTGTTGTACAATTTGTTGCTCTTGGCTAACAACATTTGCTGGAGTATTTTGTAATACATTATTAACAAGCGTTGTATTATTTAACGAAGAAGCATTGGTTTCGAGCAGCTCTAATTCAAATATTTCAGTTTCTCTTGCATCTAATAATTGCTGTCTATGTAAATCAAAATCGTTTATACTAGCAGTAGCGTTAGAATTTGCTTCGTATGCTTCATAACCAACAGGTTCAACTAAAGTAGGTGCATATAAATTATCATCTGTAAAAGGTATTGCTTGTTGTGTTAGTTTTGGCTCAGTAGCTTTTGGAGTTTCTTGCTCACCTAAAGTAAACATTACTTTTGCTGGGGCTTCCTCTTTTTTTACAACTGGAGCCAATTTTGCAAATGGATCTTTATGTTCAAAACCAGTAGCTATTAGTGTTATACCTAATTTTTTATCAAGGCCATTGTCATTTCCCATACCAACGATTACGTCTGTAAATTCTCCTGCTTGACTACGCAAGTGGTTGCTAATTATTTCCAACTCATCCATTGTACATTCATAATCACCTTCTGGACTGTTGATGTTTAGTAAAATCCATTTAGCACCTTTAATTTCACTATCGTTTAATAATGGAGAGTTTAAGGCTTCTTCTATAGCCATTTGTGCTCTGTTTTCGCCTTCAACAGCACTGCTTCCTAAAACAGCAACACCACCATTTTTCATTACAGTACATACATCAGCAAAGTCAACAATTATATGCCCTTTACTATTAATTACATCAGTAATACATTTTGCTGCTGTAGCAAGTACATTATCTGCTTTTCCAAAAGCTTCTCTCATTTTAAGATTACCATATTGCTCTCTTAATTTATCATTGCTAATTACTAGCAAAGTATCTACATGAGGTTTTAATTCTTTTATTCCTTCTTGAGCTTGTTGCATTCTACGAGGTCCTTCGAAAGAAAAAGGTGTAGTTACAATACCAACAGTAAGAATACCTAGATCTTTACAAACTTTTGCTACAATTGGTGCACCACCAGTACCAGTGCCACCACCCATACCTGCAGTAATAAAAGCCATTTTAGTATTAACCTCTAAAATGCTTTTAATTTCTTGTAAAGATTCTTCTGTTGCTGTACGACCAACATTTGGATTAGCTCCTGCACCTAACCCTTGAGTAGAAGCTGGACCTAATTGTATTTTATTTATTACATTACTCTGTTCTATGGCTTTTGCATCGGTATTGCATATTACAAAATCTACGCCATCTATTTGTTGAGATTGCATAAAATTTACTGCATTACTGCCACCACCACCAATACCTATCACTTTAATGATAGAGGATTTTTGTTTTGGTAAATCGAAGTGTATCATAAGGTAGAAATTTATGGATTATTATATAGGATTAAATTATTTAACTTTTTTATAAAGCTGTATCTTCTTCTTCTTTAAAAATATCTATAATATTATTTTTCATTTTATCCCAAAAATTTAGTTTTTGTTTACGTTGTTGCATCTCAACATCTTTTACTGCAGTTGCTTCAACTTTAACTTCTGTTGCAGCTTCTGCTATTGGCAATGCATCTTCTGCTTTTAACTTTTTAGGAACTTCTATTTTTTTAAATTGCTCAGCAAACTCTTTGTATTTATTCTCGTAATCGCTATATCCTTTTAGAATTAAACCAATACAAGTACTATACATAGGTTTTTTCAACTCCTCAATATGGTTAGGTGCTAAGTGCTCTATTGGCAAGCCAATACGTGCATTTAAACCTGTTGCATACTCTGTAAGTTGAATTAAATGTTTAAGTTGGGCACCACCACCTGTAAGTATTACACCTCCATTTAAACTTCTATTATCTAACCCAACTTGCTTTAAGTGATAAATAACAAAGTCTAATATTTCACTCATTCGAGCTTGGATAATTTGACTTAAATTTTTTACACTAATTTCTTTTGCTGGCATACCTTTTAAACCTGGTATGGTGATGTAAGCATTTGCATTTGTTTCGTTACTTAAAGCACTACCAAATTGAATTTTCATGGCTTCGGCTTGGTTTTTTAAAACGCCTAAACCTTGTTTAATATCATTGGTAATATTTTCTCCACCAAAAGGAATTACTGCAGTATGTTTTAAAATTCCTTCATGAAAAACAGCAATATCACTTGTACCACCTCCAATATCTAATATTACAACGCCAGCTTCAAAATCTACCTCACTCATTACAGCACTAGCACTAGCTAAAGGCTGTAATACTAAATCTTTTGTAACTAATTGGCTTCGAGTAACAGCTCTATTTATATTACGAATAGCATTTCTATCACCTGTGATGATATGAAAATTAGCTCCTACTTTAACGCCATTGTAACCAACAGGATCTTTTATCCCTTGAATATTATCTACATGAAAATCTTGAGGTATAACATCAATTATTTGATCACCTGCTGGAATAAATGTTTTACGCTGATTCTCAATTAAAATGTCAACCTCGCTTCTTTGAATTTCAATTTCAGAATCTTGCCTTACCATATCGCCCCTAGTTTGCAAGCTTTTTATATGATGCCCTGCAATACCTACATAAACTTCATTTATTTCTAAATCTGGGTTACTGTTGTAGCAATTTTGAAGAGCTTGTTGTACAGCCTTGATGGTTAAATCAATATTTAAAACTTGTCCATGCTGTACACCATTGCTATTTGCACGCCCAAAACCTAAAATTTCTAATTTACCTTGCTCGTTTTTACGACCTGCAATGGCAGCTATTTTAGTAGTGCCAATATCTAAACCTACAATAATTGGTGCATCGTGCTGACTCATATATAATTTTTTTGCTCTGTTTTGTATGTAGATGTAAAAGCAAATGGGTATGGTTTTCAATAAGATACACCAAAGGCTTATACACCTTTAAATAATAGATAACGATATTTTGCCTTCTTTATTGCACATTTTCCTAAAAAATATTTAAAAGAACTTAAAATTTAATTTTTATCGTATTCTTTGATTGTTAACGTCTGGTAAACTATTGTTTACTACCAAAGAATCTCGATTAATATTCAAAGAATCTACTGATGAGGTTTGTGCCACAAAGTTGCTTTGCATAGCTACAATTTGATTGTTAAATCTTACATCAACAGTGCTATACTTTTCGGCCCCAAACTGTGAAAATATTTTTGCAAAAAATATTTTAACCTTACTTAATTTTTCGTCAATATCAGTATCATTTCCAAGCAATATTTTTTGATTTCCTACAACTGTACTTAACTCAAAATTTCCTGTAACATTAATGTTTAACTGAGAAATTTGAGCTTGCAAAACACTGTCTTTTGAAATAGCATTACTAACATTTTTAACCTGTAATAACAATGCTGAATCACTAAACGACAAATTGGTGTTGCTACTTGGAAATCCTGTAATAACCAACACTCTTGCAATAGTGGTATTAGTAACTGGTAATCTTTTACCAGAGCTGTCTAAAAAATAGGATGCACCATCTAATGTAAAAAGCCTAGCAACTGGTACTCTTTGCTGCAACAATACTTTTAATTTATGCTGATTATCAAAATATAAATCTGCATTTTGAACCCATTCTAACTTTTCAATTGCCTTTTCTATAGCCTGGAGATCAACTTTTTTAATACCTACTTTTTGTACATTATAGGCTGCGTTTATAATTTGTTCAATTACGCTATTACTTACAAAACGTTGTTGTTGTTGGTTGGTAATTTCTATATCTATACCATTGCAAAATTTAGTTTGCTTGTGTTGCATGGCTACAAAAAACAATACAACAACAGTTAGTAAAACTGCTAACCATAACGCTTGTATTATTTTATGCTTTGCTTTCATTATTATTTAGTTAGTAGAATTTCTTTTACTGGATTAATTAATGTATCAATGTCACCTGCACCTGCCATTACTAACAAACTAGGTTTTTGTTGTTGAACGTAATGAAGCAATTCGTTTTTTGATAAACACTTTTTATTAGGTTGTTCAATTTTTTTGAGCAACCAATTACTAGTAATTCCTTCAATTGGCAGTTCTCTTGCAGGATAAATTGGCAACAAGATAATTTCATCAACTGTACTCAACACATCAGCAAATTCTTGTGCTAAATCTTGTGTACGCGAAAATAAATGTGGTTGAAAAACAAGTGTAAGTTTTTTGTTTCCAAATAAACTTCTTACCCCACTAATTAAAGCTTTTAATTCTTGTGGATGATGGGCGTAATCGTCTATTAAAACTGTATCTGCAACATCAGCAGAATTATTATTCACCTTATTTGGTTGTATAATGTATTCAAATCTTCGTTTTACTCCTTTATAGTCTTTTACTGCACTAATTATTTTTTCATCATCAATATTCAAATACTTTGCAACAGTGATAGCAGCTAAACAGTTTTCAATATTATGTAAACCACCCATAAAAAGCTGCACATTATTTAATGCCCAATTAGTGTTTACAACATCAAAACTATAAAACCCTTCTTTAACCAATAGATTTGAAATATGTGTATTGGCATTTGAGTTGTTATAATCGTATGTACAAATATTTTTGGTTGTAAAATCGTTAAAGCATGGCAAATTATTCTTCACTATTAAACAACCATTTGGTTCAACTTTTTTACTAAAGTCTACAAAAGCTTTAACTACTTCATCAGCAGTTCCATAAATATCTAAATGGTCAGCATCTACACTTGTGATGATAGCAATATTTGGATTTAATTTTAAAAAACTTCTATCATATTCATCAGCTTCAACCACAATAACATCTTTAGCATTTGCAGTTGGGCTATGCCAATAATTAGTATTATAATTTGCAGCAATTCCGCCCAAAAAAGCTGTACATCCATAACCGCTATGCCTTAAAATATGAGCCACCATACTACTTGTAGTGGTTTTTCCATGTGTTCCTGCAACTGCAATTGTATATGTATTTGCAGTTATCCATTGCAACATATCGCTTCGTTTTGCTACAACATAATTATTTTGTTTATAATAATTTAACTGAGGATGTGTTGAAGGTATAGCAGGTGTATACACTACTAATTTAGCTTTAAGATTTACCAATTCAACAGCATCTTCGAAAATTATTTCTATTCCTTCTTCCTGTAACTGATTGGTTAAACTTGTTGGAGTTTTATCGTATCCACATACTTTAAATCCTTTTGCATGGCAATATCGTGCAATGGCACTCATACCAATACCACCAATTCCTACAAAAAAAATCGTATCACCTGGCAATAACTGCAGTGCCTCAATTTTATTAACAATATTTTGTTGATTATCTGCCATTTAAATAATTAAGTATGTATGTTGCAATTACCTCATCGGCATTTGTGATAGCCAATTGAGCAATTTGTTTTTTGATAGAATTTTGTAACTCTTGATTATTTAGCAATGAAATAGTTGTGTTCGCTAAACTTTTACTAGCATCTATATCTTTTACAAGAATGGCAGCATTTTTTTGCACTAAATGCTGAGCATTAACAGTTTGATGATCTTCAGCAGCATAAGGATATGGCACAAATACAGCAGGTTTATTAACAACACAAATTTCTGCAACACTCATTGCTCCTGCTCTACTAATTACAACATCTGCTGCAGCATAGGCATTTTCCATTTTCTCAATAAAAGCATTAATCCAAATACCATCAGTTTTGTGCTTTATATAATCAGCAGCATTATTTTTACCTGTTTGCCAAATAAGTTGAATATCATTTTGGGCAAAATGATTTATGTTTTTTGCAATTGCATCGTTTATTGATTTTGCCCCTAGGCTACCACCAATAATTAGTAGTGTTTTTTTGTTAGGATTTAAACCAAAAAATGACAAAGCATCATTTTGAGAAATACTATTTTGTGCAATATTTGATCGAATAGGGTTGCCAGTAATTTTAATTTTTTGAAGTGGAAAAAACTTTTCCATTCCATCAGTAGCTACAAAAATTTGCGAGGCTTTTTTTCCTAATTGAATATTTGATTTTCCTGCAAAAGAATTACTCTCGTGAATAAATGTTGGTATATTTTTAAACTGACAATATCGCAACACAGGAAAGCTACTATATCCACCAACCCCAATTGCAGCATTTGGTTTAAAATCTTTTACAATATTTTTTACTTGGAAAAAACTTTTAATTAATTTAAAAGGAAGTGTAATATTTTTAAGTATAGAAGCTCTATTAAACCCAGCAATATCAAGCCCTTTAATGTCATATCCTGCTTGTGGCACTTTTTCCATTTCCATTTTACCCTTTGCTCCAACAAACAAAATTTTACAATTTGGGCATTGCTTTTTTAAAGCATTTGCTATAGCAATCGCAGGAAAAATATGCCCACCTGTTCCACCACCTGCAATGAGGAATGAAAAAGGCACAGCCTCCCCAACCCCTCCAAATGAGGGGCTTTTGTAAAAGGAATTAATATTTATAAAATCTAGTTTCAATTTAAATCATTTAGTTGAATTCCTAATTTCCCCCTTGGGGGATTAAGGGGGTTGTTACTTGTTCTTTTTCTATTTGTCTGCCTACACTAAGAATAATACCAATACTTGCACAAGTAAACAAAAATGAGCTTCCACCCATACTCACCAAAGGCAATGTAACGCCTGTAACAGGTACTAAACCTACACTAACAGCCATATTTGCCAATGCCTGAATCATTAAGGTAAAACTTAAGCCGATAGTTAAGAATGCTCCAAAAGCATAAGGGCAGTTTCTAAATATTCTGATACATCTAAATAAAAAAAGAAGATAAATAAACATAATAATCAACGCCCCCAACAAACCATATTCTTCAATTGTAACTGCAAAAATAAAATCGTTGTAAGCTTGAGGTAAAAAGTTTCGTGCAACTGAATTGCCTGGTCCTAAACCAAAAAAAATACTACCATTTGCGATTGCCATATTGGCTTGGTCGCGTTGAGTAATTTCTTTTTTGGCAATACTTGGGTATAAAAAATCTTCTACCCTACTTACCCAAGTTCCAATTCTTCCTTTGCTTGCAACAGCTTCGAACAAGCTATTTTTATAGTCATTTTCAGTTTCTAACTTATGCTTTGCATTAGCCAAGCTTATTAACCCTATTACAGGCAAGGCTGCTACACCAATTACAGCTAACAAATATTTTGTATTAATTCTGCCAATAAACATGAGCAACATGGAGGTAGCTCCTGTAAGTAAAGCATTTGATAAATTAGCTGGCATAATTAGCAAACAAATTATTGCTACAGGTATAAAACATGGCAAAAAGCCCTGCTTAAAACTTTTAATTGTATCTTGTTTTTTACTAAGCATTTTAGATAAATACATAAATAATGCTAGCCTAGCCAAATCACTAGTTTGTATGGTAAGGTTTATGATGGGAACTTTTATCCATCTACTTCCATCATTAATTTTTGCCCCAAAAAACAGAGTATATAGCAACAATGGAATTGAAATTAAAAATAAAAAGGTTGCTATTTTAG
Source organism: Chitinophagaceae bacterium (assembly GCA_049242865.1). Lineage (GTDB taxonomy): Bacteria > Bacteroidota > Bacteroidia > Chitinophagales > Chitinophagaceae > CAIVPM01. Next base: position 15,011 of record JBMLOR010000177.1, read on the forward strand.
AGTACAAGGTGTAGTTGACCTGATGTAAAAAATAAATTACCAATAAACCAATTACACTAAAAACAATTTGCTTAAACAAAAACACTTCATTGTTTCCATGATATTTTTTGTAAGCCAAACTTCCTGTTGCACTATATACAACTAGTATTGAAATTAATGATAATAGTATTACAATACCCCAAATAAACTTATCTCCTTTTGCACGCAATAGCAAGGATTTACCAGTGCTTTGCAACTCTGGCATTTCGGCAAATAATTTATCTGAAGCTTGCTTTAGCATATTATAAATTCATTACTGCTTCTTTAAATTGCTTTCCTCTGTCGTTGTAATCAACAAACAAATCAAAACTAGCACAAGCTGGACTCAACAATACAGCATCACCTTTTACTGCATTTTTAAACGCAGCCTCAACACAAGCTTTAGCAGATTTTGTTTCTACAATTACAGGAACTAAGCCTTTAAAAGCAGCTTTAATTTTTTTATTATCAGTACCCAAACAAATAATAGCCTTAACTCTATTTTTAACTAAATCGGCAATTAAGGTATAATCGTTGCCCTTATCTACACCACCAAGAATTAAAACAGTTGGTTGTTTCATACTTTCTAAAGCATACCAAGTACTGTTAACATTTGTGGCTTTACTATCGTTAATAAACTCAACGCCACGTACAGTTGCAACGTATTCCATTCTATGTTCTAAGCCTGTGTAAGAAGCTACAGATTCACGAATTTTTTCTTTTCGAATGCCTACTACATCAGCTGCAATACAAGCAGCCATTGTATTTTGCACATTGTGTTTACCTTTTAAAGCAAAGTCGTAGATACTCATGCTTATTCTTTCTTCATGTGCACGAAGCATCATGTTGTCGCCTTTTACAAAGGCTGTTTGTTTTATTTCTTTGTTCATGGAAAATGAGAGGAGGTTAGTATTTAATAAATATTTTGATAAATTATTGTTGATGATTTCGTCGTCAGCGTTGTAAATAAAATAATCTGATGATGTTTGGTATTTTGCAATATTGAATTTTGCTTGGATATAGTTATCCATTTCATAATTATATCTATCCAAATGATCTTCAGTGATATTTAAAAGAATAGCAATATCTGGCCTAAATGATGTGATGTCATCTAGTTGAAAACTGCTAATTTCTGCCACATACCAATCTTTTGGATCAATAGCAATTTGCCTAGCAATACTATATCCAATATTTCCAACTAAGGCACAACTTATACCTGCTTGCTGTAAAATATAATAAGTTAAGCTTGTGGTTGTACTTTTACCATTGGTGCCTGTGATGCCAATTATTTTACTATCGCCTTTATAACGATATGCTAGCTCAAACTCACTAATGATAGGTATTTTGGCCTCAATAATTTTTTGAACAATAGCTGCTTTATGAGGTATGCCAGGGCTTTTCATCACCTCAGTTGCATTCAAAATTTTTGATTCAGTATGAGAGCCTTCTTCAAAATCAATTCCTGCGTTTAGTAATTCAGTTTTATATTTTTCTTTGATTGTGCCACCATCACTAACAAAAACATCATAGCCTTTTTGTTTTGCCAAAATAGCTGAACCAATCCCACTTTCGCCACTACCTA
>JBMLOR010000178.1:0-5122 GCA_049242865.1 Chitinophagaceae bacterium
GTAGGTTCACCACGATAATCAAAACCTGTCCAAATAAAAGCACCTAGCCAATAATTATTGTTAGCAGCTAATGTCCACCATTTTTCTGCAGTACTTGCCCACCAAGGAAAAGTAATATCTTGGTCGGGTACATAAGCTTTTATAGTGTCTTTAAACAAAACACCACGTGTAGTGACTGTGCTGCCCATTTCAGTTCCAATAATTGGTTGGGTTGGATGATCTTTATGATAATCAGCTACTGCAAATTCTCTATAATTAAAACTTCTAACAGGGATAACTTCATTGATGCCTGAAAAAACATTTCCCAAATCAGCAGCATAAGTACAAGTTCTTGTGGGGTCTAATTGTTGTTGTTTTTGGATGAATGATTGTGCAATTCTTTTACCAATATCTGTTGTATGAATCCATCCTTCTTCATTACCAATACTCCACATAAACACACAGGTTCTGCTTCTATCTCTTTTAATTAATTGTTCAAACTGTTGCATGTTTTCAGCACCACTATTTAGCAATCTATGTTCATCCATTACTAACATTCCTAAGCTATCGCAAGCATCTAAAAGTTCCGGTGTTGGAGGATGATGGCTTGTTCTGTATGCATTAGAACCCATTTTTTTCAATAAATCTATTCTATAATAATGAATAGCATCGTGCTGTGCAATACCAATACCTGCATGATCTTGATGGTTGTTGGTGCCTAATATTTTTATGTGTTTTCCATTTAAAAAAAGACCATTTGGTTTTATGTCGATTGTTCTACAGCCAAAACGTATTTTTTGCTCGTCAACTATTTTTCCATTTTCTTTTACAATAGCTACTATTCTATATAAATATGGATTTTCGAGCGACCACAAAGTGGGATTTGTAATATTTAGTTTATGCTTAATTATTTGTTGTTGTAAGTTTTGAAGGGCTACATGTTGTTCTTTACTCGTAGCTATTACTTTTCCATTTCTATCAGTTACATAAATACTTGACGAGATATTTTTATTGCCAGCAAAATTGTTATTAATGGTGGTTTCAACTTCTAATTGTGCATTGTTGTTTGAAATGATGGCTTTTGCATTGATACCATTATTGGCAATATGCGTGTTATTAAAAATGTTTAACCACACATGCCTATAAATTCCTGCACCTTCATAAAACCAACCTTCATACTGTGTGGCATTTACTCTTACAGTAATGGTATTTTCTTTAGAAAAAGAAATAAAATCTGTTACATCATAATCAACTCCTATGTAACCACTTTTGTGATTGCCAAGGTAAAAGCCATTTATCCAAACTTCGGCATCTCTAAAAATTCCATCAAATTGTAGTTGAATTCGTTTGCCACTATCTTCTTTGTTTACAACTATTTTTTTTCTGTACCAACCAATACTTGTTTCTGGGAAAAAGCCTCCAACTGTTTTATAGCCATGATTATCAACATCAAAATTGTCTACATATTTAAATGGCAATTCAACAGCCCAATCGTGTGGCAAGTTTAAAATACGCCAACTGCTATCATTAAATTTAGCATCTGCTGCAGTACCTGCACTGTTGCCAGATTTTGAAAGGATAGTTTTTATTCCATAGTTAAAATCTTTTTCAGGATTGGCAGCATGGCCAAAGGCAAATTTCCAGTTTTCATCAATATTTATGTGCTTACGTTGTGCTACAGTAATTTGTGAAACAATTAAAAAAGCAATGACCAAAAAAATACGCATTTTTATTTATATAGTTTTATTGAGAAAAGGCCGATAGTGCTACAGTTGGTTTACCACTGTTATCGAATGCACCTAATGTGTAACCATTCCAATTATTATAAGATTGAGGTTCCCAATACAAAACACCTAAACCTTTATTGTTGGGAATCGACTTTGTTTTATTAATAATATCGGTTAAAAAAAGTTTACAATCGTTAGCACTATCCCATGGCATTCCAACTTCTACAATCATCACTTCTTTATTGTAGGTATTCACCATGTCATTCATATTTGCTAGGCATTGATTATTGGCAGCTTGCCATCCTGCAGTTACAAAGCTTGGGTACAAACTCATGCCAATAACATCAAACTTAGCTCCATTGCTCAATAATCCACCAATATTCCATCTAAATAACCCATTATCATATCCATTTGATACATGTACGATTACTTTTGTATTTGGAAATACGGCTTTTACTGCATCGTAACCAGCATTTATACATTGAGCATAATTAACCATGTTGGTAGATGCTTTTGCAGTTGGCCATAACATTCCATCGTTGGTTTCGTTCCCAACTTGTACCCATTCGGGTGTAACACTTACATTTTTTAAAGCGTTTAAGACACTTGTAGTATGATTTGAAACAGCATTAAGTAAATCAGAAAAATTTAAGTTTACCCAAGCTGCTGGTTTAGTTTGTTGGCCAGGGTCGGCCCAAGAATCACTGTAATGAAAATTTATCATTACTCTTAATCCTAAGTTTTTTGCTCGTATAGCTTTTGCTACTACATCAGCAGTGTTATTGTAACCATTTGCAGGATTTACCCAAACTCTGAGTCTTATGGTGTTCATGCCAATACTCTTTAAAAGTTCAAAGCAATCTGTTTGAACACCTGCTGATGTATAAAATTTACGACCAGAAGCTTCCATTTCAGTTATCCAACTAATGTCTGCACCTTTAGCAAATTGAACATTTGGAGTTGGGGTAGGAGGAATGGGTGTTGCTTCTTTAGTTTCATTTGTTTTTGCACAAAAGGAAAATGAAATGACTAAAAAACTTGATAAAATAATTTTTTTGAACATTGGATAGGCTAATTAAAGTCACAGATTGTATTTTCCAAAATGGTTAATTAACCACTTTTTTTACCATTACAATATAGGTTGGAAAATGGTCGCTATAACCACCTCTGTATAAAAGACCATCCCAAGTACGCATTGGATAACCTTTGTATCTGCCCACATTTTCGGTCATAAATTCTCTATTAAAAATATAAGATCTATAGTAAAAAAATCCATCTTGTTTTTTGTCTAACCATTTGTTTGAAATTACAATTTGGTCGAATAATCCCCATGCATCTTGGTAAGCTAAAGTGCCATAGCCATTTTTGTAGAAGTCAACCCAAGGATTAAAAAGTCCACCTTCTTTAACATCTTCAATTTTATCTTTAGTTTTTAAAACTTTGGTTAAACTAGGACTAGTTGGGTCATCGTTAAGGTCGCCCATAATCACAAATTTTTGATTACCATCAACAGCAATAATGCTATCCATGTGTTGCTTACAAACTAAAGCAGCAGCAGCTCTTCCTGGAGCACTTCTTTCTTCACCACCTAGTCTACTAGGCCAGTGGTTTACGTAAAGATGAACAGTTTCACCGTCTAATTTACCTTTAACCCAAAGAACATCTCTAGTAAAGTACGAATCTTTTGAGCCTCCTGGAAGTTTTACAAAAAGTGGTGCACTTTCCTCAACTGTAAAGTATTTTGGGTTATACAAAAAAGCAACGTCAACCCCACGAATATCTTTACTATTGTAATGAACGATTTGGTAATTTCTACTTTTTAAAGATTCGTGTTTAACTAAATCTTCTAGAACAGATTTGTTTTCAATTTCGGCTACCCCAATTACAGATGGTCCATCAGCCCATTTAATACCCTCGTCAGTTCCCATTCTTGATAGAACAGATGCCAATTTATCTATTTTGTTCCAATAAATACTACTAGTGTAATTGCGTTGACCAGCAGGTGTAAATTCTTCGTCATTAGTTTTTGGATCATCTAGGGTATCGTATAAATTTTCAAGGTTGTAAAATGCAACAATTGAAACTTTATAACTATTTTTTTGTGCATTTACTGTAAAACAAGCCAACAACAGTATTAAAATTAAATTTTTTTTCATGTACTATTTTTTTAAAGCCCTACAGGCATTTATGTTTTATAATTAGTTGAATCAAACAACTTGCCAAAATTAGTTTGGCACTTCAAACTTATTGTTAACTTTATTGATATCGGCCATTTTTTGTTGAGGATCGATTTCAATTTTTTTAATATCCATTATTTTTTTGTTGATGGAGAAAGAATATTCAGGATGCGTCCATCTCCATTCAGTTAAAACTTTTGTGTTTGAAAGGTTTGTTGGTTTGCTACCATACATTAAATCTAAAGGAATAATAAACATTTCTTTAGAACCATCTTTATAGCTAATTTCTACGTCAACTGGCATAGGCATTTTTCCAATTCTGCTGATGGTGATGATAGGTTTACCTGTAATTGAATCTGATGTTACATTACCTAATTTATAGTCAATGGTTTTTGTTGTGCCTACCCAATACTCTTTAAACCATTGTAAAGTTATACCACTTGTTTTTTCGGCAACTCTAACAAAATCGTTTGCATTTGGGTGTTTAAATTTCCAAGTGTTATAGTAGTTCAACAAAGTTTTTTTGAATAAACTATCGCCAATAATGTATTGCAATTGCGATAAAAAAAGAGCACCTTTTACATAAGCTGCATTTGTACTAGCATAGTTTGTATTAAAATGGTCGGCATGTGTAGTTAAAGGTTCTTCAAAACCACTTTTTGCTAGCCTGTTATAAGCTGCATATTCACCCCATTGCACTAAAGGCAATTTGTTTTTATCTCTATCCATTTCTTTTTGAAGATTTTGTTTGGCTTGATTACTAATAAATGGTGATTGTAATGCAAAGTTTGTGTTATAAAATTCCATTACTTCATTTTCAGCAAAAGAGGTAAAGCCTTCGTCCATCCAAGCATATAAGCTTTCATTAGTACCTAAAATGTGTTGATACCAACTGTGCATCCATTCGTGAAAAACTGTACCTAAACTTGGGCCTTTAAGTAAAGTGGCCATGGCATACTCCATACCACCATCACCACCTTGTATAAAGCTATATTGTGGATAAGGGTATGCACCATAATTTTTTTCAATAAATGGAATAACTTTTTCTGCAGCATACATCACGTTGCTCCAAGCACTATCTGCTTGAGCATCTTTTGCTTTATAAAAAGCATGTAATGTTAAGTTGTTTCTAATTTTTTTGCTTAAATGTTTGTATGCTGTATCGGCTGCCCAAACAAAATCGTGAATGTTTTCGCCTTTAAAATGCCAAGTAAAATTTGCTGTTTTTTGTAGTTGCAA
>JBMLOR010000179.1:0-8662 GCA_049242865.1 Chitinophagaceae bacterium
ACTTGCTTGATTTAGAAAGAGAAGTATTTTTAAGTTTATGTGGCGAGCGTAAAACTTTAGAAAGAATTCAAAGTGTTTTAAAAAGTGGTAGGCCAATAAGAAATTAGAAATTTTTTGAGTTAATTAACAAAAAGCTATCCTAAATTAAATTTTGGTGTAGCTTTTTTGTTTTTTGGAAAAGTAAAAAACTATATTTGAGTGATGATAAACGAAAAGAAAAAAAGTAGCCCAAAAAAAAATAATTCTATTACAAAGACTAAACAAGTTATAATGGAAAAGTTTTTTGGAAAAGCACCTGTTTTTGGAGATGGTTTAACCTATCAACAAAAGCTCCGCTCAAAATGATTTGATATGATTTTGGTAGATACAAATGTTTTGGCTTATTTCTTCAATGGCAATAACAATGCTGGAAAAATTATTAGTGAAAATGAAATAGCTATTTCATCATTAACCTATACCGAAATATTGAGCAATAAAAAACTATCAAAATCTCAAAGGCAACTAGTTGTTGAATTCTTAGATTCAACTTTTATTTGTCATACCAATAGTCAAATTTCAAACTTAGCAGTAAGTTTTTGCCTTACATATAATTTAAAACCAATGGACGCAATTATTGTAGCTACTGCAAAATTTTTAAATGTTGGATTTGCTACTGCTGATAAAGAGTTGTTTAAAATATCTGAAGTGCCAATAACAAGGCTTATTATTTAGTAATTTGGTCTTTGTTTGTCACCGTAAAACATTAGAGCAAATTAAAAGTGTTTTAAAAATGGCAGGCCAAAAAGAAATTATAGATTTAAAATATTCTTGTAATTTCTATATTAAATTGCTTTGGATATAATTAAATTGTTTTAGTTTTGAAATCTCAAATAAACTTTATGAAAAAAATTATTAGTCTTTTTACAGCATTTTTATTAATATCTGCTACAAATGCACAAACATCTAAAGGTACTTGGTTAGCTGGAGGTTCACTAGGTTTTACGTCTCAAAGTTCTAGTGGTAATACTGCTTCTAGCTTAACAATAGCTCCAAGTGCTGGCTATTTTATTTCAGATAACACAGCGATGGGATTAACAGTTGCCTTAAATTCAAGTTCTGGTGGAGGTACAACTACAACAATTTTTGCTGCTGGCCCTTTTGTGCGTTATTATTTTGCTGAAATTGGTAAAAAAGCAAAACTAATGGCACAAGCCGACTTTGCAACAGGTAGTGGAAAACAAACAACATCAGGAGGTAGTAGCTCTTCAGCAACAACAACAGGTTGGGGAATTTCTGCTGGACCAGCATTTTTCTTAAACAAAAATGTAGCTTTAGAAGCAGTTTTGCGTTATAATTCACTTTCAGCACAAGGTAGTAGCGTAAATTCATTTGGAGTAAATGTTGGTTTCCAAATTCATTTGTAATTTTTTTACTAAAAGTTTAATAATTTAAAGCTGCTTTAAAAGGCAGCTTTTTGTGTATTATACTTGCTTCTTTTGAAGTTTTCCACATTCATTTTCATAAAAAAATATCAAAACCACTGTTTTCGTTATAAAAGTATAATTACGTTACCCTAATGATAATAGTTAGAACAGTACCCTTATTGGCCAGCTTGTTCCTATTGGCTGGCCTAGTAGGGTGTAAAAAAGAAACTGAAACAGTTTACGTTAATACAATTGCTTTGCCCGATACCACAGGGCAGGTTTTGTATTTGCCTTTTACAGGAAATGCAATTGATAGTAGTAACTATAAAAATACTACCCAAGTATTTGGCATTACTCCCACAACTGATAGATTTAATAGAGGCGACAAAGCCTACTACTTTAATGGTACTAATGCTTACATAACACTACCTTATACCAATGCACTAGATTTAAAAGTTAGTTTTTCGCTATGTTGTTGGATGAAACCAGATGGTTACCCTAACGATATTAGAGGCATAATTTGGCATGGAGATGCAGCTAGTGGCAAAGACCCCTACGTACTTTATTATAAAAACACTGGTTCTGGTGTTACCTTATCTGCAAGAAAAGATGTACTCGATGGACTAACTTACAATGAATTGTTTTTACCCAACAATACCTTTTTTAGCGGTACCTGGAATCATGTTGTAGCAACTTATAATGGAACAACCCATACGTTTAGATTTTATATCAATGGAGAACTCTTAACTACTACAAACTATACTACAAGTCAAATAAACTATGCAACCAATACATTTTGGACAACCATTGGAGGAATTGAAGTAAACAATGCTCTATTCAAAGGCAAACTAGATGAAATAAGAATCTTTAACAGAGAAATTTCGGCCTCTGAGGTTAAAACCATTTTTCAGTATTAGAAACTTTCGATTCTAAAAAAAACTTTTCTTAAATTATCATTCACAGTTACATTTGCAACAATGCAGAAAGATTTGTTTATTGTTCGTTCTGCAACATTTCTATTTTTTATTTGAACTAATAAACATACCACACACCACAAGGTATTGTTATTTTCAAACAAATTTTCAGAAAAAGTTTTTGGAATAAAATCAACCAATCAACAATATTCAATCTTAAATATTAAATAACTATGCATCCTATTTATAAAGATTTAGAAGAAAGAATTTTAGTGATTGATGGTGCTATGGGTACTATGATTCAACGTTATAAACTTCAAGAAGAAGATTATCGTGGTGAACGTTTTAAAAATTGGCATGTAGATGTAAAGGGTAATAATGATTTACTTTGTATTACTCAACCTCACATTATTACAGCAATTCATAAAGAATATTTAGAAGCAGGTGCCCATATAATCGAAACCAATACATTTAGCAGTACAACCATAGCAATGGCAGATTATGAAATGGAATCTTTAGCCTATGAGTTAAATGTTGCTGCAGCAAAATGTGCCTTAAAAGCTATTGAAGAGTATAAAGCTGAACATCCCGAAGACACAACTTCAAAATATATTGCAGGCAGTATCGGCCCATTAAACAAAACTTTATCATTAAGCCCAGATGTAAATAATCCAGGATACAGAGCTTTAACATTTGATGAAGCTGTAACAGCTTATCATCAACAAATACAAGGATTAGTAGATGGCGGAGTAGACCTTATTTTAATAGAAACTATTTTCGATACCTTAAATGCTAAAGCAGCCATTTTTGCTACAAAAAAATATTTTAAAGAAACGGGTAAAGAACTTCCAATTATGATTAGTGGAACAATAACTGATGCAAGTGGAAGAACTTTGAGTGGACAAACTTTAGAAGCTTTTTATATTTCTGTAAGTCATGCAAAACCATTGAGCGTTGGATTAAATTGTGCATTAGGAGCAAATGAAATGCGACCACATATTGAGGAATTATCCAATATTGCAACATGTTACACAAGTGCCTACCCAAATGCAGGGCTGCCAAATGCAATGGGAGAGTACGATGAGCAACCTCATCAAACTGCTCATTTTATTGAAGATTGGGCGAAGCAGGGATTTGTAAATATTGTTGGTGGATGTTGTGGTACAACACCCCCACATATAAAACACATGGCAGATGCTGTAAAACATATTGTTCCTCGTAAAAAACCAGTACAAGAATTTTCTTTATAAAATGTTGTAACAGGTATATTTTAAATCTCAAGCCTATCCAATAACTTGAAAAAATGGCTTTATGGAATTTCACTTATATTGCACTCTTTAGTGTAATTATAATTGTTTTGCTACATGACTCATTTAAATAACATTAACGAATATAATATTCAAAAGCCTAAAAGAACCTTGGCTGAGAATTTGCAAATGGCAAGAAACATAGTAATGGCAATTGCTTTTTTGGTTATGGGCCTGTTAATGATTTTTCCTAAAAAATTAGGGGTAGATTTTTTAATGATGTATTCCGAACTGCAACGTTATTTGTTTGGAGGAATTTGTGTGTTGTATGGTGGGTTTAGAATATTTAGAGCATTTGTAAAAACTGACTATTAATATATACAAATGAAGTTTATAAGTTATATATGTTTAATTGTAGTCGTCCTTTCTACAGCGTGCAATAACCAAGATAAAAACAAGCAAACGCCTTTGTACGATACTTTTGACTTTGGCACAATTAATATAAGCGTTGACGAAAGCTTTAAGCCTGTAATTGAAGAACAACTTCAAATGTATCATTTTACATACCCTAATACTAACATTAAAGTTTCTTATAAATCTGAAGTTGAATGTTTTAAAGATTTGTTAAAAGATAGCGTTCGAATGATTATTTCGGCAAGATCCTTATCAAAAAAAGAATTCGAAATTTTTAAAAATAATTTAGGCTACGAACCAAAAAATTTAAACATTGCTTACGATGCTGTTGCTGCCATTGTTAATACAAAAAATAAGGATAGTATTTTTAGTTACAACGATTTAGTAGACATACTTAGTGGCAAAAAAAACTATCAAGTAATATTAGATGGTAATAATGCTACAAGTACTGTAAAATACCTCAGCGACAGCGTTTTGAGAGGAAAGCCATTTGGCAAAAATGTTGTTGCAACTAATGGTTCAGATAGTGTAATTGCCTTAATCAAAAAAAATGAAAATGCTATAGGTTTTGTTAGTAACTGTTGGATTAGTAATCCATTTAATGAGCAACAAGTTGAGCATAGAAAAAAAGTTAAACTTGCTTTGGTAGAATGTAAAATTTGTGACGAGCCCGGCACGTATGCAAAAGCTACACAAGCCACACTTATGTATGGTCAATATCCTTTGGCACGACCCTTGTATTACATTATCAAAGAGAGTTCACAAAAATTAGGTACTGGATTTGGAAATTTTTTAAAGCACGAACGCGGACAACTGATTTTTAAAAGAGCAGGCTTAGCTCCAGCAGTAATTAATTTTAATAAAAGAGCAACAAGGCTTTAGCAAACGTTTGTAATAAAAAAAATTGAGGCTAATTAATTTTTATTAGAATTAAAATTTAATATTGTCGACTTTAAAAATCATAATACATAGTAATCTATAAATTTAAAAACAACAAATAAGTATGAGAAAGTCAAGTTTTTTATTAGCAGCATTGGTACTTGTTGTAAGCTTTACAAAAGCTCAAAGTGTGGCAGATGCTATTAAAATGCTTAGTTATGGTAAAGCCAAAACAGCAAGAGAAATATTAAATAAAATGGTTGCTGCAAACTCAAAAGATGCTGTGGCAATTTATTGGTTAGGGCAAACCATGATTGCTGAAGATGATGTTAAAGGAGCAAAATCATTGTATCAAAAAGCTTTGCAAGATGGTGTAAATGACCCCTATATGTGGGTTGGAACTGCCCATGTTGATTTATTAGATGGTGGTGATTTAAATAGTTCAAAACAACGTTTTGAGCAAGCAATTACTGCTACAAAAGAAACTAAAGGTAAAAACAAAGGAAAAGATAATCCTACAATTCTTAATATCATTGGTAGAGCCAATTGTATTGGTAGATTAGTTAGTGACGGAAGTAGTAAATACGGCGACCCTCTATATGCTATCGAAAAACTTAAAACTGCAGGAGAAATAGATTTAACTACTCCAGATTATTTTATAACCATGGGAATTTGTTACAGAAAAATGGGAGGCGAATTTGGAGGAGATGCTCAGAAGGCTTACACAGAAGCTATTCAACGCGACCCAAAAAATGCACAAGCAAATCACTTAATTGGTAAAATTTATTTAAGCCAAAGCAACAAACCATTCATGGAACAATATTTTAATGCAGCAATTGCTGCTGACCCTTCATATGGCCCTGTATATTTAGATTACTATACTTATTATAGCAATAGAGATGTAAATATTGCAAAAGAGAATATTGAAAAGTATTTACAAAACTCTGATAAAGATTGTAGAAACGACTATTTCTATGCTGATTACTTATTTAGAGCAGGAAAATATACTGAAAGTTTGGCTAAGGCTAAAGAACTTGAAAGTACCGAGTGTAAAGCACGTGTAAATATTTTGTTTGCTTATAATAACGATAGGTTAAATGATAGTGCTACCGCTAAAAAAAATATAGACGATTTTTTTGCAACTGCACCGGCAGATAAAATTGAGGTTAGTGATTATGATATTGCTATAAAAGTGTACAGCCGTTTTAAAGGATTAGAAAAACAAACTGCTGCCTTTATTTCTAAAGCGATGGATGCCGATACAAGCAAAAAAGCTAAAATAGATTATGCCAATCAGGCAGCTGATTTATTTGCAAAAGCCGGAATGGGTAGTGATCAAATAGTTTGGCTTAAAAAGGCAATTGATTTAAAAGGAAATATGAGCGAAGCAGATCATTACAAACTTACTAATGCAGCTTTTGTTAATAAAGATTATGCACAAACTGTAGAACTAGCTAAAGCCTATTTAGCTGCTTTTCCTGATAGAGGGCAACCTGTTGCTTTTTTAAGAAAAGCAGCAATTGCACTAGATGCTGATAGTACAAAAGGAACTGCTATTCCTCATTTAGAAAATCTAAATAGTGTATTAGAAAAAGATATTGAAAAAAATAAGAAAACAATTTTCAATAACCTTTATTACATGCTTATTCATTTTGGTGATAAAACTAAAAATTATCAAAAGGCTATAGAAGTGTTAGATAAAATGTTGGCTATTTTCCCAACTGTAGGCTCTGAGGAAAATAATTTTGCAACTCAGCAAAAAACAATTATTACAAACGTTATGAATAAACAATCAGCGTCACCAAAAACTCCAACAACCCCAACACCACCAAAAACAGGTGGAAAAGGAGCTGCAAGTGCAGGTGATGTAGTTTCATCAAATACTGCTACTACAGCATCGTCTTCTAAAACAGCAACTACTGTTAAAAAGACTGCTACCGTAAAAAAGAAAAAATAGATTTATTAAGGCGTATAAACAAAAATTGCGTTGCCATTGGCAACGCAATTTTTATTTATACGAATAATATTCTATTTGCTTAAGTGCATACTTCTTTCTTTATATAAAGTTCTGAAATATGGGTCTCTTAAATCTTTTATAAACCTTATTGCTTCGCCTGTGCTTTTCATTTCAGGGCCTAACTCTTTATTTACCCCAGGAAATTTGTTAAAGCTAAATACAGGTTCTTTAATGGCATAACCATCTAATTTTTTATTCATTTCAAAGTCGGTAAGTTTATTTACTTCCAACATTACTTTAGTTGCAATATTTAAATAAGGAATGCCATAAGCTTTAGCAATAAAAGGGGTTGTTCTACTAGCTCTAGGATTTGCTTCAATTACAAAAACCTTACCATCTTTAATTGCAAATTGAATGTTAATTAGTCCTTTGATATTTAAAGCCTTTGCTATTTTTTCAGCATAAAATTCCATGGTTTCTACAATCAATGGAGTTAAGTTAAAGGCAGGTAAAACTGCATTACTGTCACCACTATGAATTCCTGCAGGTTCAATATGTTCCATTACGCCCATTACGTGAAAGTTTTCACCATCAAAAATGGCATCAACCTCTGCTTCTTGGCAACGATCTAAAAAATGGTCAATCAAAATTTTATTGCCAGGTATATGTTTAAGTAAGCTAACTACAGCTTTTTCAACCTCTTCATCATTAATTACAATTCTCATTCTTTGGCCACCCAATACATAACTTGGTCGTACTAAAACCGGATAACCAACTTTATTGGCAACTACAATAGCTTCATCTGCATCGTAGGCTGTGCCATATTCTGGATAAGGAATATCCAAAGATTTCAACAAATCACTAAACCGTCCTCTATCTTCAGCAATATCCATATTATCGTAGCTAGTGCCAATAATTTTAATGCCTTTTTGATGTAGTTTTTTAGAGAGTTTAAGTGCTGTTTGTCCCCCCAATTGCACAATCACTCCATAAGGTTTTTCGTGTTCAATAATTTCCCATAAATGCTCCCAATAAACTGGTTCAAAGTATAGTTTATCGGCCATATCAAAATCTGTACTTACTGTTTCGGGGTTACAATTAACCATTATAGCTTCAAATCCAGCTTCTTTTATGGCTAGTAATCCATGAACACAGCAATAATCAAACTCTATTCCTTGTCCAATTCTGTTGGGTCCGCTACCTAATACAATAATTTTTTTTCTGTTTGTTGAAACTGATTCGTTGTGTAGTAATTGAGTTAGCATGAAATTTTAATTGTTGCGAAACTAGTTGTTGAAAGTTTATTTCAAAAAAAACCCTCAAAATATTTTGAGGGTTTTAATTTTTAAAGAATTATTCTTCTGTTACTTGGAAGGTTACTAATTGTCTTTTTCTACTTTTTACTTGAACACCATTTTGTACCCCAGGTTTCCATTTTGGACCTTTTTTGATAACTTTCATGGCTTCGGCAATTGTTCCATAATCTTCGCCACCACCTACTTTTTCAGCAGAAACGTCGCTTATATTTCCTTCTTTATCCACAGTAAATGACACTGCTATTTGATATTTACCCACTGGGGCACCATTATCTTGTGGTGCATTGGCATTAAGATTTCTTTCTAAATACCTTACCCATGCAGCTTGTCCACCAGGAAATTCACTTTCTATTTGTACAGAAGTAAATAGTTTGTCATAGTCTTCAGCTGGTGCTGGTGCTTCTACAACACCTGTACCTTTACTTTCAACTACTGGTGCTACAATTCCTTCATCTTTTGTACCTTCTTGGTTAAAAGTACCAATTTTGGTTTCTTCTAATTTTTCTACTTCAGGTGGTTTTTCATCTTCTTT
>JBMLOR010000180.1:0-23899 GCA_049242865.1 Chitinophagaceae bacterium
AATAATTACAAATGGCAAAGAAAGAAAATAGAGTACAGGTAATTATGGAGTGTACCGAGCATAAAGCAACTGGTTTACCTGGAACAAGCCGTTACATTACTGTAAAAAACAAAAAAAATACACCTGAAAGATTGGAATTAAAAAAATACAATCCAATTTTAAAGAAAGTAACTGTACACAAAGAAATTAAATAATTACTTTAGTACAAATCAATTAATTAATAAGTTTAAAATAGAGATAAAATGGCAAAGGCAGCTTCAAAAAATGCGAAAGTAAAAGACCTTAAAGCTTCTGCTGAAGCTAAAAACTGGACAAAAGTTATTAAAAGTGTTCGTAGCCCAAAAACTGGTGCTTACACTTTTAAAGAACAAATTATTCATAAAGACAAGGTTAAAGATTTCTTAGAAAGTAAATAATCTAAGTATTTACAATATTTAAAAAGCTTCACTAAAAGTGAGGCTTTTTTAGTTTGATAGAATTTGCCAACTGCAAGTAATCTTTTTTGAAATTGCTTATGTAATTAGAATAATTAAGGCATCAGGTGATAAAATATTACCATGAAACCTCAACTCTATCTCACAATTCCTACTCCTTGTCATGAAAACTGGGATGCTATGACGCCCAACCAGCAAGGAAAATTTTGCCAAAGCTGCTCTAAAACAGTTGTTGATTTTACTACAATGACTGATGCAGAAGTACTAAACTTTTTTAAACAAAATACCACAAACACTTGTGGTAGATTTAGCCATCATCAATTAGATAGAAATATTGTAGAACAAACTGCTAAACAAAAAAAATCACTAAAATGGCTTGTTGCTAGTATGTTTAGTTTGGCAATATTTACTAAAGCAGCAGCCCAAAATAAACTTTTGGGTAAGGTAAAATATAACAATTCGAGTGTAATTAAAGAACCCAAAAAAGATTCAATTTTAAAAGGCGACACCATTTTAAATCATGATAGGAGAATATCCAAACAAATAATTAATACCGAAATAAAAATTAATGATACTCCAACTTTAAAACCAAATAAAGTTGATGACCAGTTGATTTGTGCAACAGTAGGAGCATTTGTTGCAAGAAGCTACGATGCTGATGAGCCATTTGTTTATATACCTCCTCCACCAGTAAATATCAATGGAATTATTGTTGATGAAAATCATCAACCAATACCTTATGCAACAGTTCAAATAAAAAACAAGAAAGGAACAATATCTGATAATAAAGGAAAGTTTGATATTGAAATAAATAGATTGAAAAATAATCTTGTTGTAGAAATTAGTTGCTTGGGATTCGAAACTAAAATAATAAACTTAAATAAGTACTCTAATGCCAATCTTGGTGTAATACAACTTAAAGCAAAATCTCAAGAGTTAAAAGAAGTTGTTGTAAATGGAAACTATTCTAAATTAATGGGAATTGTTTCTTATAGTATTCCAATAAGCCATAAAAAAAATGTTGTACACGATACTTTGCAAAACATTAAAACATCGGTTAAAAAACTTTTAGGTTTTGAAATGTTTACGGTGTATCCAAATCCTGCTAAAATTGGTAATCCTTTAACTATAAAACCAAAAGAAGCAGGCGAATATATTATTCAATTGTTCGATAATCAATCCAAATTATTATACACTCAAACTTCTGTTCTTAATAAAAATCAAGCTTTTCAAATTCCGTTACCTACTATAGTAAATGGCGTGTTTTATGTTAGACTTGTAGATGAAAAATCTAAAAAAACATGGGTTGAGAAAATTGTAGCAACGCTTTAGTTAACTAATAGAATAAAATATTTAACCATAATTATAAGTTTAGAAAATTATAATTTGTTTGTTGATTCTTTGATTATAAAGCCATGTACAGTTATGAAAACAATTTGTTTGCAACTCTATTCTAATAGCTGCTCAAAAAGCCAGTGATTGTTTAAATTATTGCCATCATTCATCTGCCAGTATTCTTCACCATGTTAATTACACCATAACTTTTATATATTAGCACCTTATAAACTTTTAAAAAATGCAAACTGCTTCTAAAAAAGTAATTAATGGTTGGGCAATGTACGACTGGGCTAATAGTGTGTACAATTTAGTAATTACAAGTACCATGTTTCCTGCATATTACGAAGCTATTACAAAAGGTACTAATGGAGAGGTTAAGTTATTGGGTAGAACATTTATAAACACATCTTTATACAATTATACCTTGGCAATTGCTTTTTTAATTGTGGCAATTATGAGTCCAATTCTATCGAGTATTGCCGATTATAAAGGCAACAAAAAAGCTTTTTTAAGATTTTTTTGTACTATGGGAAGCTTGGCTTGTAGTGGCTTATATTTTTTTAAGGCTGAAACCTTAGGCGTGGGCTTAATATTGGTTATTATTGCTTGTGTGGGATATTGGAGTAGCCTAGTTTTTTACAATAGTTATTTGCCCGAAATTGCAGCACCCGAAGATCAAGATAAAGTAAGTGCTAAAGGCTTTACTATGGGCTACATTGGTAGTGTATTGTTGCAAGTAGTTTGTTTTGTATTGTTTTTTAAATTCACTTGGTTTGGGTTAAAAGATGGAACCTCTGCATTGCAAGTTTCGTTTTTATTGGTGGGTATTTGGTGGCTGTTTTTTGCCTATCGATCATTAGCTGCTTTGCCAAAAGGAACACCAAGTGCAGTAAGGCCAGAAAATGGCATTTTAACCAACGGTTTTATTGAACTTAAAAAGGTGATTTTGCAACTTAAAGATTTACCCGTTTTAAAAAGATTTTTATTATCATTTTTCTTTTTTAATATGGGTGTGCAAACTGTAATGCTTGCAGCAACTTTGTATGGCAAAAATGAGTTAGCAATTCCTGAAACTAACTTAATTATTGCTATTTTGGTTATACAATTAGTAGCAATTCCTGGAGCAATTGTTATGGCTAAACTCAGTGAAAAATTTGGTAATTTACAAGTGCTTTGCTTTGTGGTGTTAGTTTGGGCTGGCTTATGCTTTTTTGGGTATAAAATACCAAAAGGTAATATTACGATGTTTTACATTTTAGCTTGTTTAGTGGGTTTTGTAATGGGTGGCATACAAAGCCTTAGTCGTAGCACTTATGCTAAATTAATGCCAGAAACTAAAGACACTACTAGCTTTTTTAGCTTTTTTGATGTAACCGAAAAAATAGCTATCGTTGTTGGGATGTTTAGTTTTGGTTATATAACTGAAATATTCAATGGCTCGCAAAGGCAAAGTGTATTGGCATTAATGGCTTTTTTCTTTGTTGGCTTTTTGATGTTGTTGCTTACTATTAAAAAGCAAAAAAGTTTTAAATAAAGATTCTCCTTTCTTTGCATCATGCTTTTAAAAATTATTTTAATACCGCTTATATCAGCTTTTATTGGATGGTTTACCAATTGGATAGCTATAAAAATGTTGTTTCACCCAAGAGTTCCTAAAAAAATATTGGGTATTACTTTTCATGGTATTTTTCCTAAAAGGCAACAACAGTTTGCCGAAAAATTGGGCAAATTGGTAAGCCAAGAATTATTATCGTTTAAGGATATTGAACAAAAAATTACTAGCCCCGAAAACCTAAAAAAAGTAATGCCACTTGTAGATGCCCATATCGAACAATTTTTAAGGGTAAAACTTGCCGATACAATGCCTATGATTAGCATGTTTATAGGCGATAAAACCATTGCTCAACTTAAAGGTGTTTTTATGCAAGAATTGGAAACACTTTTTCCTCAATTGATGAGTAATTACATGACTAATTTGCAAAGCGAACTCGACCTCGAAAAAATTGTAACCCAAAAAGTAAGCAATTTCAGCAGCGATAAACTCGAAGAAATTTTAAACGCCATCATGAGCAAGGAGTTTAGGTTTGTAGAAATTATTGGTGCAGTTTTAGGATTTGTAATTGGGGTGCTACAGCTAGTAATTGCTCAGTTATTTTAATTAAAAAACTCACCGTTAATCATCACCTTATCAATAAAGTTTTCTCCAAAACTATAAGGCATATAGGCTATTGATGGGATGGGTTTTGTAAAAATTAAATTAGCTTGTTTACCTTTAGTTATACTGCCAACTTTATCTTGCACATTCATGGCAAAAGCACCATTTATTGTACTAGCATTAATAACTTCTTCTGGAAGCATTTTCATTTGAATACAACTTAATGCATTTACAAAATTCATATTTCCACTTGGGCTACTTCCTGGGTTATAATCACTTGCCAATGCAATAGCACAGTTTGCATCAATCAATGTACGTGCAGGTTGGTAATTCATTCTTAAAAAAAAGGCCGCCGTAGGTAATAAAGTACATAAACCTTTATAGCCATTGGTGTATGCTTGGTGTAAATAATTAATATCGTGGGTGGTTAAAGTTTCTAAATGATCAAGGCTAAGAGCATTTAGCTCTACTCCTTTTTGTAATCCACCAATACTGTTCAGCTGATTTACATGAAGCTTAGGCGTTAAATTGTATTTTGATGCTGCATTGCAGATGGCTTCCATTTCTTGCACATTAAAAAATCCATCTTCACAAAATACGTCAACAAAATCGGCCAAATTTTCTTCAGCAATTTTAGGAAGCATGTCATTAATAATTGAATCGATATAAGCTTCATGGTCTTGTTTATAAGCAATAGGATAGGTGTGGGCTCCTAAGAATGTTGCTTTTATGGGTATTGAAAAATTGTTTTTTAATGCTTTTATTACCCTAAGCATTTTTAATTCGGCTTCTACTGTAAGTCCATAACCACTTTTTATTTCTATGGCTCCTGTTCCTAATTTAATTACATTTTCTAAGCGTTTGCTGGCAAGCCTGTATAATTCATCTTCACTTGTAGCAGCTAATTTTGCTGCACTATTTAATATTCCACCACCTTTTGCTGCAATTTCGGCATAGCTTAAACCTTTTATTTTATCAATAAACTCTTCTTCTCTAGTGGCAGCAAATACAATATGAGTGTGGCTATCGCAGTAAGTTGGCAAAACATAAGCTTGTTTGGCATCTATTAAATTATAATTTGCTTTATAGCTTTCGCTTAAATTTTTTTCTTCGCCAAAGTCAATAATTTTTCCATCTTCAACTACAATAAAAGCATTGCTGATGGAGGGTAAATGGCTTAATGATTGGCCTTTTAACAACTCATTTTTTTCTCTCACATTCAGTAAGGCTCTTATATTAAAAATTAGGTATGCCATTTGTTTGTATTTTAAACAGGGTTTTAATGTTTTTAAGCTTCAAATGTAATTAGTAAAAAGTACCAACTATTTTTGTACAAACTTTTTACATGTTGGCAAAGCTTTTATCGTTATACACACAGCAAAAAAATACAATAAAATTGATGTTGTGTGTGGGGGTTATTATTCAATTGATTACTAGCTATACTGCAGTAGGATACTATCATCCCGACCAACATTTTCAAATCATAGAATTTTCTGGTCACCAACTTGGAGTGCCAAATGGTACAAATTATATTTGGGAGCTAAAAGCACAAATAAGAAGCACAGTTCAGGTGTATATGTTTTCTGGGTTTTCGTCAATTTGTAACCTGCTAAGTATTACAGACCCATTTGTAAAAACAACCATCTTAAGAATTATAACAGGAATTTTATTGTGGTTATTGTTTAATACAATTGCTTTAATAATATCAAAACAGCTAGATAAAAGGTCAGCATTTTGGCTGGTGTTTATTGTAAACTTTAGCTGGTTTTTTCCTTATATACGCTCATTATTTAGCAGTGAAATTATAAGTAGCCTAGTTTTTTTTGCAACTGCTTTTTGGTATAGTAAAAGGCAGTTTGTTGCTGCAACTTTTCAAATAATAATAGTAGGATTTTTATTTGCCATTGCATTTTATTTGAGGTTTCAATTTGCATTTGGGTTAATTGGCTTTGGATTGTATGTACTACTTCAAAAGCAATACAAGCATATTTTACCATTACTAGTTGGTTTTATTTTAGGCGTTGTTTTTAATACTTATTTAGATTATTTGTTTTATAAACAATGGGTTTGCACGCCATATTTATATTATACAGTAAATATTACACAGGGAAAAGCTGCAGAATTTGGTCAAGATGGATTTACTTTTTACATCGGTGTTTTGCTTACAGAATTTACCATTTTGCCCATAAGTATTTATCTTTTTTGGCATTGGATTAAGCAGAGTGTAATTAATTTTAATAATGTTTTTGTACTGACTGTTTTGTTTTTTGTTGTTGGTCATTCATTAATATCTCACAAAGAACAAAGGTTTATGTTTCCTGCAATTATGGCCATGCCTTTTATAGTTGCAACAGCTTTGGGTAAAGTTGCTGAGCTTTATTATCATACAAAAACAATTATAAAATATACTTTTAGAGTTTGTGTTTGGTTGAGTTTTATACTAAATTTTATTATACTTATACTTTTTATGTTTGTTCCTTATGCACAAACTTTAAATTTTGCTAGCGAGTTAAATAAAAAATATAAACAGCAAACAATTACATGCTTGCAAAGAAGTCCACTAGAAACAGAAAGCCTTGCCAAATGTGTATTTTATAGTACAAATCTTAATGGAGTAAGCTATCAAAAAATATCAACTAACGATAGTTTGTTGCATCAAAAGCAACTTCCAAAATATGTGGCAACAACTTTTAATCAGGTGAAAAATGATTTTAAAATGTTGGATAGTTTGGGTTATAAACCAGTAGAATTTGGTAACAAATTTGCTTGGAAACTCAACCAATTTTTAATGAGTAAAGAGATAAATACTATCAATGATATTTGGGTGCTTTATCAGCGTTAATGATTTTGGTGAATTACTAAAATTTGTTTTATAATTTTAAATTCGTTTAAAAACCTTGTCAAATAAGCATAAAGCCTTATTTTCGCAGCCCGAATTTTAATTCATCACAAAAAAATAAAGAAAGAAAGATATGGTGAGTGCATCTTTATTTGAAAAATTGCAATTGGTAGATCAAAAAAGTATCCTTATTCAAGGTTTACCATCTAGCATTGAAAAAGTTTTTGCAAAATTATCATACGCAAAAAACGTAACGCCACTTTTAAAAAGCAGAAAAATTGACTTTGTTTTGGTTTTTGCAATTAATCAATCGCAATTGCTAAACATAATGAAAGAAATTTTGCCAGCAATGCACACCAACACAAAGCTTTGGGTTGCTTTTCCAAAAACTACCAGCAAAATTGTAAGTGATTTAAACCGTGAAGGTGCATGGGATTATTTTACAGAACAAGGTTTTGAAAATGAAGAATCTATTGAAATAGACCACATGTGGAATGCTAGTAGATTCAAGAAAAATGAAAACTTTGTTGTAAAAGCCGAAAATGTAGAAGCAGTTAAAGAAAGAATTGAGTTAAAAGGCATTGAGTTTGAAAAGAAACTAGTGGTATTACCTATTGAGTTGGAAAGAGTTTTTGTAAAACACAAAAATTTAAAAGATTTTTTTGGCTCTTTAACCCACCTTCAACAAAGAGAATACTTAAGTTTTATAGACAGTGCAAAGCGTGCCGATACTCGCAGAAGAAGATTAGATACGGTTATCGAAAAATTACAGAATGGTAAAAAAACTCCAACTGAAAAATAGTGGCTAACCTCATCAATATAATTAAATGCTCAACTTTTTTAGTTGGGCATTTTTTTTGTAAACTAATCTCATTATTTTTGACATTGTAACCTCCATGAAATTATCTAGCAAACATTTATTGGGCATCAAAAACCTTACTCAGCACGATATTGAACTTATTTTACAAACAGCAACTCATTTTAAAGACGTTTTGCAACGACCTGTTAAAAAAGTACCATCTTTAAGAGATATTACAATTGTAAATCTTTTTTACGAAAACAGCACCCGAACAAGAATTTCATTTGAGCTCGCCGAAAAAAGATTAAGTGCCGATACCATAAATTTTACAGTAAGTGGCAGTAGTGCAGCAAAAGGAGAAACACTTTTAGATACTGTAAATAATATTTTAAGTATGAAGGTGGATATGGTAGTTATGAGGCATTGGGCTAGTGGTGCTGCTCAATTTTTAAGTAATCATATACCTGCAGCAATTATAAATGCAGGTGATGGAACCAATGAACATCCTACACAAGCATTACTAGATGCATTTAGTATGCAAGAAAAATTTGGGAATTTGCAAGGTTTAAATGTTGCTATAATTGGTGATATAATGCACAGTAGAGTTGCTTTGAGTAATATTTACTTGTTGCATAAAATGGGGGCTAAAATTAAAGTTTGTGGCCCGCCAACTTTAATACAAAAATATATTGAACAAGCTTTGCCTGTAACTGTGGAGCATAATATTGATAAAGCTTTAGCGTGGTGTGATGTTGCAAATGTTTTAAGAATACAGCTCGAGCGACAAAATGAGCCTTTATTTAGTAGCCTAAGAGAATACAATTTAATGTATGGTATTACCAAAAAAAGATTAGCTGCGTTAAATAAAAAAATAACAATAATGCATCCAGGGCCAGTAAATAGAGGTGTAGAGCTTGATAGTGATGTGGCAGATGGGGAGCAAAGTATTATTTTAAATCAGGTAGAAAATGGAGTTGCAGTAAGAATGGCTATTTTGTATTTGCTTAGCCCAACAAGAGAGTAGTGGTATTTAATATTTTTGATTGAAGATTTAATATTGATGATTTACTGATTGTTCGATTTGTTGATTTATTATTGAACATTTAAAAAATCTTTCCAATTCTCATCTTTTGGGTGGGTTAGGAAAGGCTTTAATTACATATGCGTATTTGTTTATTTCCTGGAACTTTTGATCCTATAACTTTAGGACATACAGATATTATAAACAGAGCTTTGCCTTTGTTTGATAAAATTGTTGTAGGTATTGGCATAAATAGTGGTAAAAACCCAATGTTTAGTGCTACTCAACGAATGGCTTGGGTGAATGAAATTTATAAGGATGAACCAAAAGTAAGTAGCCAAACTTACGAAGGCTTAACTATAAATTTTTGTAACCAAATTGGAGCAAAATTTATTTTGCGAGGTATTAGATATGTAAGTGATTTTGAATATGAAAAAACTATTGCAGATGCCAATAGAACATTAGACAGAAGTATAGAAACTATATTTCTTACAGGAGAACCAAAATTTACTTCTGTTGCAAGTACAATTGTAAGAGATATTTTAAAAAATAAAGGAAATGCAGCTCTGTTTTTACCCGATGTTGTAAGCAAATCGTTGGGCTTGTAGTGTGTTGCCTTACTAATTTTTTTCGGCGTAATTTTTAAAATTATTAAGTATTGCTTGCCAGCCAGCTTGTTGTAATTCTATAGGGTTTTCGGTTTCTGGGTCAAAGCTTATTACAACTTCTGTGGTATTATTTAATGGTAAAAATTTTATGTTAGCCAATCTTCCACCAAACTCCATTGTAAACGCTTTTTTAAATACAACTTCTGTGTAAATAGCTTCAAAATCAAAACCAAAGCTACCGTCTTTAGCTTCCATTCTTGCTTTATATGTTCCTCCAACTTTTAAATCGTTAGTTGCATTAGGGCAATGCCACGATGCATCGGCAAAATTCCAATGTACAATATGCTTGGGGTTAGTATAATAGTCCCAAACTTTATTTACTTCTGCATTAACAATAGCACTAACCGTTATTTTGTGATTTGCCATTTAAAAAATAATTAGCGTCCAATTTTTTCAAAAACAATGGCAGCAAAACTGTTGTCTTCTGCTCTAAATTGTTTTAATAATTTATATTTTGCCAAGTTTTTTTCGAAATATCCAATTTCTACTTTGCCATATTTTGTGGCATAATGTGAATCCCAAATAATAATACTACCAATTGGGGCTTTATCTAAAGTGCTATCGCCTAGCATTCCAGTATTTCCATTTTTAAATTCCCAACTATTTTTATCGTAGAAATAATTAAAAAGGGCAAGGTTTTGGATAATAGGTTTAGCGTCGAGTTTATTTTCTTGGAAGTATTCAACAATTTTCTTTTGTTCAAAATTTTCGTCACAACATAATTCTTTAGGTCGTATATAAATGAGTACTGTTAGTATACACAATAAAGCTATTAAACGATTTCTTAAAAGTGTATTTTGCACAAAAAGTAATAATCCTATCACAGCAAGGCAAAACAAAGCAGGCAGTCTATCTCTGTCAACATTTTCTTTATCCATCAAAATCCAGTTGTGCGAGTAGGTCATGTTGGCCATTACAAATCCTAAAAAAGGAATTAGTACAATGAGTAGTAGATATTTATTTTTTGTAACTGATATTTCGTTTAAAGCCAAAGATGCTAAAACTGCAACTAATGGAGAAATTACAAGCAAGTACCTCAAATTTCCTCCTGTACTTGTAAGTATTTCGTAGGCCTGTAAATTAAATAAAGAGTGTATAAAAACAAACCCAACTGTAGGCACAAGCAAAGCCCATTCTATTTTTTGTAATTGTTTAGTTATTGCCTGAGCTATGTAGGTTACAACAAGTGTTACAGCTACCACACTAAAAATTACACCACTCATCATTGGGTAATGATCAAAGCCTTGGCGTGGATAAGCTTTTTTGTATTCGGCAGCAGTTTTTTGGCTTTCGTGTAAGCTGTATAACATATCTCCTGTTACTTGCCATCCCCATATATTATATAATAAAGGAAAAAGGCCTAAGGCAAAAAAAGCAATCCATTGCTTACGTTTAAGCAGTACAAAAGCAAAATATGGATATATAAAAACAAACTCTTGCCTAAGTAATAACACATACGATGCAAATATTGCAAACAAAATATACTTGTTGCTGTAATAAAAGTATAGGGCAATTGTAAGTAAAAAAGCTGTTGGAATTTCGCTGTAAAATTTAAACGACAACATAAACCACAATGTTTGTGTGGCTAATAAAATTATGGGCAAGGCTGATGATTTTCCAGTGATTTTTTGGTATAATTTGTAGGCAAAAAAACCAGTAAATGCCGAAAATAAACAGTTTGCAATTAGCACTCCTTGTTTTCCAAAAAGTACAATTGGAGCGTAAATAAGCTTCCAACCAGTTTTAGGCCAGTTGCCAAGAATACTGTTGGGATATTTCCAAAAGCCAAGTGCATTCATGTACTGTGCACCTTCTTCTCCTTGATAAAAAGAGGTGTAAAAAAAAGAAAATACATAACTAACAAGTGCCACGCCAAGCGTAATTAAAAGAGCTTGCAGGTTAGTTATTGACAAATCAACGGAGCTTGTTTTTTTAGAAGTTGGTACACTTGATGTTATATGTTGTTTACTCATAATTTAAAATTTGTAATTTACCATCAACAATTTGATTGTTTATAATAAAAAGTGGACGTTGTTTTACCTGAAAAAATATTCTTAAAATGTATTCACCAATTAAACCTAAAAATAAAAATTGCAGCCCTGCAAACACCATTAAAAACAAGTATAGAGTTGTAAATCCTGGAGGAACTGCACCTACAACAAATTTTTGATATAATAAGTAAATTGCGTAGCAGATGCTTACCAAAATTGTAAAGTAACCAGCCCTTTTCATCAGTTTAATGGGTGCTTCGCTAAAATTAAAAATCCCATTTTTAGCTAATTGCCACAATTGTTTAAAAGTGTATTTAGGGCTACCCATGGCACGCTCATCTCTTTCATATTCAAGACCAACTTGTTTAAAGCCAACCCAAGTACGCATGCCACGTAAAAATCTACTTTCCTCGGGCATTTGCATCATTAAATTAGCTACACGCCTGCTTATCATAGAAAAATCACCACTATCTAATGGAATATCTGTAGTTGAAATTTGTTTTAAAATTCGATAAAAACTGCTGTAAGCAAAACGTTTTATAAACCCTTCTTTTCTTTTTTTACGAATAGCATATATTACATCATTGCCTTTTAATAGTAACTCATAAAATTTTGGCAATAATTCTGGAGGATCTTGTAAGTCGCCATCTATAATAAAAAGTGCTTCTGTTCCTCTTGCTTTGGCAATACCAGCTGTTACTGCTACTTGGTGCCCAAAATTTTTGCTTAAAAAAACACAATTGTAATTAGTGTTGGCTAGGGCGTGTGTAGTCATTAATAATGCAGTATTGTCTTTACTGCCATCATCCACCAAAACTACTTCAATAGGCATTTTTAGCTGGGCTATAAGATTGTCTATTCGGCTCACAAGTAGTTCAAATCCTTCACTCTCGTTGTACAAAGGAGCTACAATAGAAATTTGATATGTAGAAGTTTGTGCTTGCATACAAGGCACAATATTATTTCAATAAGTAATTCAAACTCCAACATACCAAAACTTTAGCTATCATTGCAACGAAAATTTACAACGTGTTTAAGTTTATAACGCAAAGAAATTTATTAGTAAATATGCTGGCAGGTGCTATTTTGCTAGCTGTAATTATTTTTTCTTTTTTTAGTTTATTATCTTGGTTTACTGGACACAACGACTATCAAAAAGTTCCAAACGTTGGCGGAAAAAGTTTTCAAGAAGCAAAAACACTTTTAGAAAGTAAAGGGTTTACTGTTGAAGTTACTGATAGTATTTTTGATATTAATCTCCCTCGCCTAAGTATTACAAAACAAACGCCTGAAGCAGAATCTACCGTAAAAAACGGGCGTACAATTTATTTAACTATAAACCGTTTAACTGCTCCTTTGGTAGATATGCCAAACTTGGTTGGTTTTTCTATTAAAAGTGCAGAAATTTATTTAAAAGGTTTAGGTTTAACCATTGGTGATACTAGCTATAAGCCAGATGTGGCTAAAAACTCAATTATTACCCAGTTATTTATGGGCAAAGAAATAAAGCCTGGAACAAAAATTTCTGTAGGTAGTAGTATTGATTTAATTATTGGAAGTGGAATTGGTAATGAAGAAGCAGATATGCCAGATTTGGTAGGCCTTACTTATGCCGATGCTTTAAGTTTATTGGGTACAATGAATATAAGTGTAGGAGTACCAATTTTACTAGATAATCAAATAAAAGACACTGCACATGCTTTTGTAGCTAGGCAAGAGCCACCAGTTTTTACTGAAGTTGCACCAGGCCAAAAAATTAAAAACAGGATAAGGCAAGGGCAAATTGTAGATGTATGGTTAAGTGTAACACAACCAGTAAAAGATACAACACAAGCTATTGATAACCCATATAATAATTATTAAATTTAATATATGAATATTATTACAGTTCAAGAATTAAAAAGCAAGTTAGATGCTAACCCAAATGTTCATTTAATTGATGTGAGAGAACCTCAAGAAAATGCAGTTTTTAATATTGGTGGAATTTTGCTGCCTTTGGGTAAAATACAAACTATGCAAATAGATGATATTGAAGATTTAAGAACAGAAGAAGTTATAGTGTACTGTAGAAGTGGCAATAGAAGTGGCCAAGCTTGTATGATTTTAGAACAATTAGGCTTTACCAACGTAAGCAACTTACAAGGTGGAATGCTAGAGTGGGAAGCAACCATTAAGTAATTTTATAAATATTTTTTGCAAGAGGTTGATGTTTATCAGCCTCTTTTTTATTGTACATTCGCTATTTATAATTGAAATAGGAATGACAAAACTTAGTGTTAATATTAATAAACTTGCCACTTTAAGAAATGCAAGAGGAGGCAATAATCCAAACATTGTACAAGCAGCTATTGATGCTCAAAAATTTGGTGCCGATGGAATAACTGTTCATCCAAGACCTGATGAAAGACATATTAGATATGCCGATGTTTACGAACTTAAAAACATTATAACAACCGAATTTAATATTGAAGGAAATCCAACTGAGCAAAGTTTTGTTGACCTTGTTTTAAACACCAAGCCACACCAAGTAACACTTGTGCCAGATGCTATTGGACAAATCACTAGTAATCATGGATGGAATACTATAGTACATCAAGATTATTTAAAATCGATAATTGCAGTTTTTAAAAATGCTGGAATTAGGGTTTCTATTTTTGTTGACCCTGATGTAGAAATGGTTAAAGCTGCAGCAACAACAGGAACTGATAGAATTGAGTTGTATACCGAAGCTTATGCTACTGAATTTGCAAAAGCAATGCAGCAGCAAAACACAAGCTTGCCAAACGTTGCCATTTTAAATGATTATAAAAATGCTGCAACTGTTGCCAAAAATTTGGGCTTAGGCATAAATGCTGGCCACGATTTAGACCTTAATAACCTTAACACATTTATTAAATCAATTCCATTTGTAAATGAAGTTAGTATTGGTCATGCATTAATTTGTGATGCCATTTATTTAGGATTTGAAAATACCATACAGCTTTATAAAAGGGCTTTGGTGGGGTAAGCACCTATCTCAAAACCATTTGTCTATCGGCATCTAATCTAATTAGAATAAACAATAAAATGGTAAATGTTACTAATGATGAGCCTCCATAGCTAACAAAAGGTAATGTAATGCCTGGGCTAGGAAATAAGCCAACTGTCATGCAAACATTTAAGGCAATATGAAAAAATAATATACTAGCAACACTGTAAGCATATACTCTACTAAATGTACTTCGTTGTCTTTCGGCCATTCTTACAATTCTAAATAACAGCAAAAGGTATATGCCCAAAAAAGCAAAACTTCCGGCAAAGCCGAAAGCCTCGCCTAAAGATGCAAAAATAAAATCTGTGTTTTGGGCTGGTACATAACGCCCTCTTGTTTGTGTTCCTTTTAAAAATCCTTTTCCAATTAAACCACCACTGCCAATAGCAATTTTACTTTGGCGTACATTATAATCATCGGGTTTGTGTTTTGATTTTTTAGCATCTTTTGCTATACGGGTATTTTTTGAGCAATCATACTCTTGGCCAAAGGCTGTGTAAACCCTTGTGCTTTGATAGCACTCAAATACATTATTAAATATAAAAGGAACCGCAAAACGTTGAAAACCCACACAAAATAGCCAAATGGCTATCACAAATTGTATTATACCTCTAAATCTACGTTTTTGTCGCCTTAAAAAATACACAACTATTGCAGCAATTATGGTAAGAATGATGGCTAGTGTATTAGGTTCAACAACAATAGAGGCAACCACCAAAACTGCAATAGAAGCACCAAGTATTAATAATGTAGGAGGTAATCCTTCTCTATACATTACCAATACAAAAGCAAAATAAACCAATCCTTGTCCAAGCTCGTGTTGTGCAGCTGTAATAATTACTGGAACAATGGCTATAATACCTGCAATGATTTGTGAACGAGTTTTTGAAAAATCAGTTTCGTTTCGAGAAAGGTATTTGGCCAAAGCTAAAGCTGTAAATATTTTGCAAAGTTCTACAGGCTGTAAGTTAAATCCACCACCAAGTGCTATCCAACTTTTAGAACCACCAATATTTTTACCTAGTACAAAGGTGCTAAGCATCAGTAAAATGCCAAAAGCGTAAAGCAAATTGGCAAAAGCTGTAAATAATTTGCTATCAGCAAGTAAAACAAATGTTGCAATAACTACACAAATTCCTGCAAATAAAATTTGTTTGCTATAGCTGGTTTTGCCACTTAATAAACTTTGAAAAACATTAGTGCCTGCTTTATACTCCACCATAAAAATACACAACACTCCAACAGCCATTAAAACTGCTATTAGCCATACTGTAAGCCAATCAACCCCTTCGCTAACGCCAATATTTTTTCTTTGGTTCATAAAATTTGAATGCCTACTGAAAATTAGGATAATTTGTACTTGATAACAACCAATTTTTCACCTGATAGTTGTTGCCAATTTTTTTAATATGCTCTTCGACTATCAAATATGATTTACTAATTTCAATTTACAAATTTTTGAAAGCCATTTTGTATAAAAAAACTATTTACCTGGTTGAATAAACATTTTCATAAAAAAAAGATTTGACAACATAGTTACAGTTGTCAAATCTTAATCTGCATAGCTAATATTTTCTGTTAATTTTTTTTAGATCATCTTAAGTTACCAATAACTTTTGTTTTAGGATATTTTACGGTGTAGCCAAATTGTTTGCTTTTGCTTTCGCCGGCAGGAATCGATAATTTCCAGTTTAATATACCCAATTCTTCATTAATATCTGCATCTGTTTCGTTTATTAAGTTAATTTCAATTTCTTTATCCTTGCTAAGTGGGTATTGATCTTTGAGCAATAAATTAATAAGTTGTTTTTTGTTGTTTTTTACTACAATTTCATAAGCAAACGTTTCAATTTTATTATCGCCTTTAGTTTTTACTTTTTCTGTGTTTTTTATGGAAGTTCTTTTAATACTTACTCTTTTGTCTCTGCCAAGGTTAATATTTAGTGTGTCTAAGGTGCTATTGGGGTCGATGAACGATTTACCAATATACTTTCCATCCATAATAATATTGGCTTGGCCTGGCAGTAAATCAAGGTTTTCCCAATCGCTAATTTCGGCCATTAAAAAAGCATCTTTATCAAGTTTAGGAACAGCATAATGTTTGTAAGTGGCTTTTATATCTTCTTCTTTAATATTTACAGAATATCCTGTGCCATCTGCAGGAATAACATAAGGCAAATCAATGTCGAAGCTTGTATATAGTTGACTTTCGTTTACTTGTAAATAATTGCTGATGTCGTCGCTTTTTTCAGCCTCTTTATCTTTACTCCTTGCACTATATCCTGAAGTAACAACAACTTCATTTAAGGTTTGTACACTATTCATCAATGACAGTTTTTTTGCATTTTGAATATTGCCATAAAGCTGTGGTACATATTGTTGTAAATACCAAGCTTGCAACAATGGTGTTGTATTAGTTTGGTTAGGATTGCTAGTGCTAAGTGTAATGGGAATTTGTTTCCAATCAATCCCTGTACTTTGAAACACCAATGCTTTGTACCCTAGTTTAAAACTATTGTCAATTGTTTTTACCCTCATTTCATAAGATGGAGTCCAACCTGCATTTGGGGTATAATAGCTTATATCAAACTTTACCTCTTCAGATTTTTGTGCCATAACCTGTACAATTAACTGACCATTTGCTTTACTTATGGTTTTGTTTCCCTCATTGGTTAATTGATAAATTCTTTGGTTTAAAAAAGTTATGAGTTCTGAAAGTTCTGCTATTTTGTTGGTGCTGCTGTACATGTTTAATTTGTATTGTTGCACTTTTGCTGTATAAAAATCTACCAATTTCATAACATCGGGGGCGTTAATATTTTTATTGCTACTACTATTAAATCCCTCAATGAGTGCAACCGATTTTTTTAATAACTCTTCTTGTAAAGCATATTCTTGTTGTAGCAGTAATAGTTGTTTATTAGCTTGTTTTAAACTATCCTGAACCCTAGGTAATAAAGGATGAGTTGTAGTATTTGTTTCAATTTTATTATAATGCCTATACGATAAAATTGTAATGTTTTCAGACGCTGAAATTTGAATAGTGTTATTATCTACGTAAACACTAACATTATTAAAAACAATTTCTTGATATCCTTTGTTTACAGTAACTGTAGCTGCGTGTGTAAGCTCTACTCCATTGCCAAAATATACATTTGCATGTTGCAGTGTTGTGTTGGTTTGAAGTTTATTGTCTTGTTTTTCTTGTGCTATTAATTGGCAAGCAAAGCCAAATAAAGCAATGATGATAATTTTAATTTTGTTCATTTTAGTTTAATTTGTAGCTAGATGATATTGTTTTTGTAATTACATAAATTGTATTTTAATTTTTTTCTTTAACCTTTAATGATTAATGATAATTTATCTCGTACGCCATACCACACCTTTAAATGCCAAGGGGTTGTGCTATGGATTTAGTGATATTGATGTAAACGAACATTTTATGCAAGAGGCAGAGGCTGTTCAAAAAAAACTCTCCATTAGTTTACAAAATATCTATTGTAGCCCTTTAATAAGATGTAAAAAGCTGGCACAATATTTATTTAATAACAGGCCATTAAACTATGAAGATGATTTGAGAGAAATGAATTTTGGAGCATGGGAAAACAAGCTGTGGAATGATATTGCTTACCAAGAAAGCAAATATTGGATGGATGATTTTGTGCATGCATCAACCCCAAATGGCGAGTCATACAAAATGTTATACAATAGAGTAGTGCCTTTATTTGAGAAACATATAAAGAAACATTTACAAGGCTTTTTATGGGTTACACATAGTGGAGTTATTAGAAGTGTGTTGTGTAAAATTACCAATACAGATTTACAACATTCATTTGCAGCATTTAAAATTGATTATGGTGCAGTGGTTAAAATAGTTAAAGAGGGAACAACTTTTAAATATGAGATATTATAAATGATGATTTTGATTTTTATTAATGAAATGTAACTTGCCATTAATTTAAGTTTAATAAAAACTCATTTTTTAAAATCTTTGAGTTTTTCATTAATATAATATAATAAATCTTCTTCGGTGTTATGATTTCTTAGCCATTTAAAAGTTGGTCGATATTTTTTTAAAAATGCTAACATATCATCAGGCTCAAGGGCTGCATATTTGCTTACAGTTTGAGCATTAAAATGATAGTTAATAAACTCTTCATTTTCTAATTCGTCGAAAACTCTTACAGCATTTCTTTTGCGTTTTTCTTTACCATAAAAATGGTCGAGATTAAACCCAATGCCAGCTCCACTATTCGATGGTGAAAAAGTTGGCAAAGGTTTGTTGCCTAAATCTTTTAAAAACTCTTTTCTACGCTCAGCACTGTCTCTTTGGTATTTTGTAAGATTGGTTTTTGTTGATATAAACACTTCTGGTAAATTTTTTCCTAGAGGTTTTATAAACCAAATGCCTGTATTTGTTTGTAGCATTGAAGCAGTAACTCTTATAGTGTCGATATAGTAACCAATTGCAGAAATAGCAATAATATTGTTTACTTGAACTTCTATTTCAAAACAACCGTTTTTGTGTGATAATGAAGTTTTATGTGAGCTTAAATTGGTAATGCTTCCATACGATATTGGCTCACCTGTAATGCTGTCTTTTATACATCTTTTTAAAATATTATTTTGTTGTGCATTAGCTGTAATTCCTAATACAAAAATGGATAGTAGTAAATTTATCCTTAGCATAGGTGGTGTTTTTTGTTTATGATGTATATGATGTAAAATGAGTAGCAATATAGCTCCAAAAATGTGAGCAAAACGTTAAACAATGGTTTTCTTTAAATTTTATTGTTCACCGTTCTTGCCTTTTGTAAAGTGCTTTTGCCAAATCTATTTTTAACATCATCAATTGCTTGATACAAATTTGATTTTTTTTCTCTATTGTCAAATAAACTACCTTGAATGGAATGATTGTTTAATTCACTTAAACGAACGCCTAATAAACGTATGGGTGTATTTGGTTTCCATAATTTATTAAATAGTTCAATAGCAAAAGGTATTAATTCATCATCACTAAAAGTGTAATCTATTGTAGTTTGTTTGCTTATGGTTTCAAAATTTGGATACCTAATTTTTACAGCAATACATCCAGTAAGTTTTTTGTCTTGTCTTAATTCATAACCAACTTTTTCAGTCATTCTTACTAGTTCTGCTAATAACATTTCCTTATTACTAATATTTTCTTCAAAAGTATTTTCGGTAGAAATACTTTTAGCTTCTCTATAATTGTGTACTTGACTATTGTTTATGCCCTGAGCTTTTTTATATAAGTCAGTACCCCATTTTCCTAGTTCTTTTTCTAATATATTAATGTCAGTTTTTAGTACATCACCAATAAGGTTGATGTTCATTTGTTTTAACTTCAAAAAGGTAGACTCACCTACACCACTAAATTTATTTACTGGTAATGGAGCTAAAAACTCTTTTTCACTGCCTATTGGTACAAATAAATAACCATTTGGCTTAGCCTCATCGGTAGCAATTTTTGCAATCATTTTATTACTGCCCAAACCAAACGAAATAGGCAGTTTTGTTTCTTGAATTATTTGCTTGCGAAGATTGATTGTCCATTCTAATGGATTAAAATACTTATCCATGCCAGTTAGGTCGATATAAAATTCATCGATACTTGCTTTTTCAAACAAAGGTGCTTTACTTGCAATAATATCAGTTACCCATCTGCTAAATTTACTGTATTGCCCTCGAGTTCCATGAGCCAAAACTGCATTTGGGCAAAGTTGCAAAGCCTGTTTCATAGGCATGCCACTTTTAACACCAAAAGCCCTTGCTTCGTAACTACAAGTGCTTACAACACCTCGCTCTTTGCTGCCACCTACAATAACTGGCTTGCCTTTTAATGAAGGATTATTAATAAGTTCTACGCTAACAAAAAAGCTATCCAAATCAAAGTGGGCAATATAGCGTTGAGGTGTTTGCATGGATAGTAAAAGTAGGGATAAAATAAACTCATTTTCGGCCTTTTATTTATACTTTTTGCAAAGCCAATAACCGTTCATGTTTTATGCCTTTTCTCTATCAATTAAATAAATTACTCCACAAAAACTAAGTAGCAACAACATTCCTGTAAGTTGATGAATTAGAGCTACCCACTCAAAGCTACCAAAATGACCTAGTACAATTTTTGGACTAATCAGCACAGCTACAATACCTAAAATAACCTGGCTAATTACCACTACAATTGGTAAAAATTTATATTTAACAAATAAAGTAGATGCTTTGATAGACTTGGTTTTTATATACCAAAAAATAGATAAAGCTACTAATAAATAAGCTAAACCACGATGAATAAAATGAATACTTATTTTGTTGAAAAATAAGAAATCAACTACATTATTATGTGTACCTAAAGGTAAAATTTCTCCATTAATACTTGGCCAAGTTGGTGCAGCATTTGCTGCTTTTAAGCCAGCCATAAATGCACCATAAAATAATTGAATCACCAATAAAATAATTAAACCGTAAGTATATTTTTTAAAATTGATAAGTTTATTACTTAGGTAACTATTTTGAGTAGTTTTTAGGCTTAATCCTACAATTAAAGCATACACTATAAGTATCATGGCACTTACAAAATGTATAGAAAGTTTTATGTGGCTTACATAAATATTTTCATCATTTAAGCCACTTTTTACCATTATCCATCCAATTGCCCCTTGCAAAGCACCTAATAAAAATAAAATGATTAATGGCCTTACCATCGATGGTTTAATATATTTTTTGGCAATGAAATATGCAAAAGGAATTGCAAAAGCAAAAGCTATGCATCTTGCCCAAAGTCTGTGAAACCATTCCCAAAAAAATATGAATTTAAAGTCGTCTAAATTAAAATGATTATGTATGTATTTGTACTGAGCTATAGTTTGATATTTTGCAAATGCTTCGTTCCAAGCAGCTTCGTTTAATGGAGGTAGAATACCCATAATTGGTTTCCATTCTGTGATGGATAATCCGCTACCTGTAAGTCTTGTTACGCCTCCAAGTAAAACTTGAACTACCAGCATGGCCACACCTAAAAAAATCCAATTGGCAACAATTTTATTAGCTTTAGCTTGCATACACTACAATTTTTTGCAAATGTATTACACATTTTTAGCCCCTAAAAAGGTATTTCTGTTTTCAAAAACAAATGAGCTTATTTTGCATAAACATGACAAATCAACAAAGAACTATAGTACTACTACTTGCAAGTATAAACTTTACACATATTTTAGATTTTATGGTTATGATGCCACTAGGAAATTTGCTCATGCCTTATTTTAAAATAGGTACTCAGTATTTTAGTCAAATTGTTGCAGCATATAGCATAAGTGCTTTTGTAAGTGGTTTAATTGCTATGTTTTTTGTGGATAGATTTGATAGAAAACATGTGCTGCTTTTTGGCTATACAGGATTTATTATTGGCACATTTTGTTGTGGAATTGCCCCATCTGCTTTTTTACTGTTATTGAGTAGGATAGTTGCAGGCTTATTTGGTGGTATTATTGGTGCACAAGTGTTAAGTATTGTTGCTGATAGTTTTGAATACGAGAAAAGAGGAGCTGCAATGGGCTATTTATTCTCAGCCTTTTCAGTAGCTAGTGTTATTGGTGTTCCATTAAGTTTGTTTTTAGCTGGTAAGTTTAGCTGGCATTTGCCTTTTTTCTTTATTGTTGGCTTAGGTGTAATTATTATATTGTTTGTGTATTTAAAACTGCCAAATATCACTAGTCATTTAAATAAAAATGGAACACACGAAACACCACTTCAAATAATTAAAGTTATCGTTGCTAAGCGGTTAAATATTACAGCATTTTTATTAAGTGGTATGTTAATGTTGGGGCATTTTATTATCATTCCATTTTTAAATCCATTTATGGAATTTAATGTTGGATTTAATGAATGGCAACGTAATTTAGTTTACATAGTTGGTGGTTTAGCCACTATGATTAGTGCACCAATAGCTGGTAAGTTGGCAGATAAGTATGGTAAGTTCACCATTTTTACCATTTTTGCTATAGCAAGTTTAATTCCTATTTATTTTATCACTCAACTTTATGTTTTGCCTTACTATTTTGTGTTAACACTTACAGGAATTTGGTTTGTATTTAGCAGTAGCAGAAATATTCCAGCACAGGCTATAATTAGTAATGTGGTTTCGCCACAACATAGAGGAAGTTTCCAAAGTTTTAATAGTTGTGTAACTTCTGGCTTTGTAGGATTATCTACTTTGTTAGCAGGGATGATAGTTACTAAAGCCCCAAATGGAAAGTTAGTAAACTATCCAATTGTTGGTTATTTAAGTATGGCAATTATTGCAAGTACATTGATTTTGGCTTTGAGTGTAAAAACTCAGTTAAAACAAAATTCTGTATAAACACTCAATTGGTTTTCCACAAAATACAATTAATCTATTCAATCCCCTACTTTGCATTTTTTGTATCATTAATTGATAGAGTTGTAACTAAACAACTACTCCTTAATGAAAGGTTTAATAAAATAAAATATTAGAATGGCAGTAAGCAACTATAACGAAGAAGATATTAAAAGCCTCGATTGGAAAGAACACATTCGTTTACGCCCAGGTATGTACATTGGTAAACTTAGCGATGGAAGTGCCCCAGACGATGGCATTTATGTGTTGGTTAAAGAAGTTATGGATAACTGTATCGACGAGCATACTATGGGTTTTGGTAAACATATAGATTTATTGATTCAACAAAAAGTGGTTACTATAAGAGACTATGGACGTGGTATTCCATTAGGTAAAGTTGTTGATGTAGTAAGCAAAATTAATACAGGTGCTAAGTACGATAGTAAGGCTTTTCAAAAAAGTGTAGGCTTAAATGGTGTGGGTACTAAAGCTGTAAATGCATTAAGTAGTTTTTTTAAAGTAGAAAGTTTTAGAGACGGTAAAACCAAAGTTGCTGAGTTTAGTAAAGGTGAATTAATTAAAGAATATAAAGAAACTACAACAACCGAAGAAAATGGAACTCAAGTAACATTTACCCCAGACGAAACAATTTTTACCAACTATAAATTTTTACATGAATATGTAGACAATCAAGTATGGAATTATTGCTATTTAAATGCAGGATTAGTAATTAATTTTAATAATAAAAGGTATGTAAGTAAAAACGGTTTGTTAGATTTACTTACACGAAAAACTAATGCTGATGAATTACGATATCCTATAATTCACCTAAAAGGCGAAGACATAGAAATAGCTATTAGCCACAATAATGATTATGGCGAGGATATTTTTAGCTTTGTAAATGGACAATATACCACACAAGGAGGAACACACCAACAAGCATTTAGAGAAGGTTATGTAAAGGTTATAAGAGATTTTTATAAAAAAGATTACGATGTGGCCGATATACGCCAAAGTATTGTTGCAGCTGTAAGTGTACGTGTGCAAGAGCCAGTTTTTGAGAGCCAAACCAAAACAAAATTGGGCAGTAGTGTAGTGTATGATAAAGGCCCAAGCATGAAAAAATTTATCGAAGATTTTTTGGCTAAAGAATTGGATAATTACTTACACAGAAATCCTACCATTGCCGATGCATTAAAAAAGAGAATTGAACAAAGTGAAAAAGAACGAAAAGAGCTAAGTGGCATAC
>JBMLOR010000181.1:0-4341 GCA_049242865.1 Chitinophagaceae bacterium
AAAAATAATGCGAATTCATAAAGATAGAAATCAGCATAGTTTTAGGTTTGCATTATATTTTTTGGCAAATAAATTAGATAAGGTTGGAAGATTTAAAGAAGCTTCAAAGTTGAAAACAGAAGTTATAAATCTTGAAAAAGAAGCTTTTAAAAATCAAAATCAATTGCAAGTAAATGAGCTCGAAACTAAATTTAAAGTTAAAGAGTTAGAGCAAGAAAAAAGCTTAGCAATGGCAACTTCAAAGGCCGAAAAGCAAAAAAAGCAAATACTAGCTTTAATGCTTTTTGGAGTTGTACTAACAGCTGTATTAATGTTTAGTGTTATTCAAAATAAAAACAGAAAGAAACAAGCTCAGCAAAAAGAGCAAGCTCAAAAAGCCTTGTTACAAAGTATTTTAGAAACAGAAGAAAAAGAGCGAAGTAGAATAGCCAAAGATTTACATGATGGAATTGTACAAGATTTAACAGCTATAAAAATGAATTTAAATGCAGTTGCTAAAGAAACTTCTAGTGAAATAAAAAATCAGCTAAATTCAATTTTTAACGACATTGATACTGCTGCAAAAGAAGTAAGAGAAATAAGTTACCAAATGATGCCTGTAACTTTAAAAGAATTAGGTTTAGAAAAAGCATTACAAGAATTGTGTAATAGAAGTTTAAATAAGAATGATATTAACTACGATTTTGATTGTATTGGCATACGTGATAGATTGAGTGAAAAAATTGAAGTAACAGTGTATAGAATTTGCCAAGAGTTAATCAATAATACAATAAAGCACAGTGGGGCTTCTCAAGTTTCATTATTGCTACAATTAAGAAACAAAATTTTGCAACTGACTTATGAAGATAATGGTAAAGGCTTTAACGCCTCAGCTGCCACAAAAGGTATAGGATTAAATAGCTTAAACAGTAGACTAGAAATGGTAGATGGTAATATTGAGTTTGATGATACCATACAAACTGGTACAGCAGCATATATAAAAATTCCAGTTTAAACATACCTAAATTTACGTATAAAAATTCAGTAAAATGGTGTAGAAAAAACAAACCTACACAATAAATATTTGTATAAAATATTTATATGAAACTGCTTATTGCTTTTTTAATTACTTTGTCAACTTTAATGGTTGAACATTCGTTTTCACAAGAGTGGCAATCTTTTCGTAGCGGTGGTAATGATGGTGTTTTACCCATATTTACAAGTGTAGCAACCGATACTGCCAGCAATTACATTTTTGGTGGCTCTTTTACTGGTACAAAATTTATAGAGAATAATATA
Source organism: Chitinophagaceae bacterium (assembly GCA_049242865.1). Classification (GTDB taxonomy): domain Bacteria; phylum Bacteroidota; class Bacteroidia; order Chitinophagales; family Chitinophagaceae; genus CAIVPM01. The sequence goes on from JBMLOR010000181.1 coordinate 1,279, forward strand.
AGCATTACATCTGCAGGCAACACTGATTGTTTTATTGCAAAATATGATTCGTTAAATAATTATGCTTGGGTTCGTAGATTTGGTGGTACTAGTGCCGATGCTTTGAATCAAGTATTGGTACATACTGATGGGACTATATATGTAACTGGTGTTTTTGCTGGTAGTATTTCTTTTGGAACAGCTTCATTAAGTAGTGCTGGTAGCCAAGATATGTTTGTTGCAAAATATTCTAAAGATGGTGTTTACATGTGGTCTTCAAGAGTAGGAGGAACAGGTTTTGATGAGAAACCCAAAATAGCCTTAGACACTAGTGGAAATGTATTTTTTTCTTGCACTTTTTCAAGTTCAATTTCTGTAGGTAGTACCTCAATAACAAGTACTGGTCTAAAAGATGCTTTAGTAGCTAAATATTCGCCTACTGGTGCAGTTTTATGGACTTTAAAATTAGGTGGTGCAGGTAGTGAGGAAAGTGCTGGAATTAAAACAGATTTTTTAGGAAATGTTTATTGCTTTGGTAATTTTATTAGTAACACTGCTAGTACTACAATGGGTAGTATTACATTAACATCTCAGGGAAGTACAGATGGTTTTTTAACTAAAATTAGTTCAACAGGATCCGTTATTGCTGCTATACGTTTAGGGGGCAATAATGTTGATGGTGTTACTGCTGTAACTGCAGATTCAGCAAACAATATTTATGTAACTGGAAACCATAATTACAGTGCCAATTTTTTAATAGGTGTTACAAATATTTCAAATTCTAACACCACCAATATGTTTGTTGCAAAACTAAATAATAACCTACTTGTTGATTGGTGGAAACTAGAAGGTTCTTATGGCTACTCTGCAGCACAAGCCATAGGTATTTACCAAAATAATAAAATAGTTTTTGGAGGCCTTTTTACCGATTCGCTTAAAATTAGTAATCAGTTTACAGAGAGTCATGGTGTTCAAGATGCTTTTGTTTGTGCTTATAACACCAATGGTACTTTTGAATGGTTAAGAAGTGGTGGCTCTAAAAATTATGATGTTGTCAATAGTTTAAGTGCAACTTCTAAAGGCAAATTATTGGTTTTAGGCATTACAAGCGACACTGCCTATATGGGTACTTTTAGAAGTACAAGTACTGTTGCTGGAGATAGAAATTTTTGGGGAATTATTGGACTAAGGGCTTGCACATCAACTACTTTGTTTGAACAATCGGTACATGAAGGAGCATGCGAAGGCAGTACAACTAGATTGTATGTAAAAGCTTCATCATTGGGTAATCCCGTGTATCAGTGGCGTAAAAATGGAGCAATTGTTGGTAGAAATAGCAGAGACTTTAATCTTACCAATACCAATTTACAAGATAGTGGTTTATACACTTGTACAATTATTAATGAGTGTGATTCTATTGCATTTACAATAGCTAAATTTTCTGTTGTGCCAACAGCAATTTGCAATCGTAATCCTCCTTTTTTATGGGTTAAGAGCGGAGGCTCTATAAACGAAGAAATGAAAAATCATAAAGTAGTAATTGATAAGCAAGGCAATAGTTATGTAGCTGGTTTATTTAGAACTACGGCCAATTTTGGTAATGGTTTGACATTAACAAGTACAGGAGGTTTCGATTTATTTATTGCAAAATACAATGCAACGGGTATTGCACAATGGGTTAAAAAAATTGGTAGTACTGGTACCGAAGAATTAAATTCTTTAGCTATTGATGCAAACAATAATTTGTATATAACAGGCAATTGTAATTTAGCGGGTACAAATCTTACAACTACTTTTGATCAAATAAGCACCAATAAAAATCAATACTTTCTGGTAAAGTTTTCTAGCGATGGTGATGTAAAATGGCTAAGGCAGGCTACAAATTATACAGCTACGGGTGGTACTTTATGTTTAGACAATAAAGGGAATGTTTATACTACACTTTCATTTCAAAATTTATTACAAATTGATACTACTTTGCTTACACAAAGTAATAATAGACAGGCACAAGTAATTTGTAAATACGATTCTTTAGGTAATGTAAAATTTGTTAAAAAAATAAGTAACCCAACAACAGGGGGTGTATCTTTTAGAAACTTAATATGTGATACAAGTAGCAATAATATTTTAGTTATTGGCAATACAGTAGGTGATGTTAAAATAGATAGCTTAACTATTAATACTGGAACAACTCAAATTTTGTTGGCAAAATTCACCACCGATTCTTTAAAAATAAAATTTCTTAAAGTAGCCCTTAATCCAAACAATGTGTACCCGGAGGAATTTCATGTAAGTAAAAACAACAACATATACTTTAGCTTTTTAGTTGAAGGCGTTAGTGCAAACTTATTTGGTAGAATTGTTAATTTTAAAGCTAATACTTTTAGAAATGTTGCTTTTGCACAAGCCGATACTTTAGGTAACATCAACTGGATAAAAGCCATTGATGGTAATCAAAGTGATTATATCACAAGCATTGCATCGGATAGTTTTAATAATGTTTTTATTGCAGGAAGCACCAATTACACATTTGTTCAACCAAATACAATTACAGGTGTTGGTACTAATATTGGTGGAGCTACAAGTAAAGGAAATTTATTTTTTGCAAGTTTTGATGTAGTTGGAAATCTCAGATTTTTAAAATCTGGCACCGATGCTATACCTTCTTCAATAGCATTAGATTCTATTGGTAATTGTTACATGGCTGGTTCTTTTAATTACAACCAAAACTTCGATAATATTTATGTGCAAGGGAGTAGTGCACAAGTAGGGCTCAACGATTTCTTTATCTCAAAAATTAAATCCAGCGATTTTATTAATCCAATTATTACCAACATAACAAGTAGGCAACAGGTTGTTGGTGGTATAATTAGAATAGAAGGAAATTTTCTTCAAAACATTACGAGTGTATCTATAGGTGCAACGCCAGCCATTGTCTTAAATACCAATCAATACTATATAGATGTTATGATTGCCGCTAATACCGTAAGTGGTGGTATATCTTATATTTCTGGAGGTGATAGATATACTCCAGGACTCACTTTAACCATTGGTACTACTAATAATCCATCTACACAACTTGGT
>JBMLOR010000182.1:0-1409 GCA_049242865.1 Chitinophagaceae bacterium
CTTATCCTTTTTTGGTGCAATATGAAAATGTGGGTAGCAATACCGTTAATGCCAACATTAATTTAACTTACAATACCACAGCTTTAGATTATGATAGTAGCAGCACTACAGTTACTCCAACTGTTGGTAACCTTCAATTAGTGAGAAACAGTTTTACACCAGGTAGTCAAGGAGCTTTTGTTAGTTATTTTAAAGTAAAACCAAGTGCTTCTTTATTAGGTACTAATCTAAAAACTTGGGCAAGTATAAGTGGAGGTACAGCCTTAACAACTGATACTACAATTAGAGTTATTGGTGGAAGTTACGACCCTAACGATAAGTTAGCAACGCCTCAACTAACCACTACTCAAGTGGCAGAAGGACAGTTTATAAACTACACCATTCGTTTTCAAAACACAGGAACCGATACTGCTTTTACTGTTGTAATTGCGGATACTTTAAACAGTTTGTTGCAAGCCAATACTTTTGAAATGTTAGGTAGTTCTCATAATTGTAAAACCATTATTCAAGACAATAAAATTTACTTTGAATTTAGAAATATTCTATTACCCGATAGTACTACTAACTTAATTGGTAGCAATGGTTTTGTAAACTTTAGAATTAAGCCAATTAGTAGTGTGGCATTAAATACTAGTATTCCTAATAAAGCTGCCATTTATTTCGATTATAACGAACCTATTATTACAAACACAGCTAGTACCTTAATTAGCAATACTATTTTGCCTTTGCAGTTAGTACGATTTAATGTATTGTTTAAGCAAGGCAGTGGAGTTTTATTTAATTGGGAAACTAAAAACGAGCAAGCCATTAAAGAATTTGTTGTAGAAGAAAGTAAAGATGCCATCAACTTTAAAGCCCTACAACAAACAAAAAGCAAAGGCAATGGCGATAACAACTATTTCAGTAACGCTAATTATGCTGCTACAGAAATGGTTGGCACTAAGTATTATCGTTTAAAAACCCTTAGCAATAATGGCAATATTGCATATTCACAAATTGTAAAACTGAATTTCGATAAAAGTATTCAGCCTTTTATCATCTTGCAAAACCCAGTAAAAGGTAGTTTGCAAATTCAAGTAAATGCTCAAAGTTTAAACAACACTGAAGCTTTACTGATAAACCAAGAAGGAAAAGTGGTGCAAGGATTTAAGTTGCAATTGGGTAGTCAAACAATTGGCTTAAATAAATTAGTTGCAGGAATGTATACTTTAAAAACAGTGGAAGGGAGTAAAAATTTATTAGTCAATTAATAATCACTAAAGAATTAATTAAGCATAAAAATCAATCACCCATCATTAATCAAAAATTAAACATAGTAGAATGCCCTAGAGATGCCATGCAAGGTTGGCATGCTTTTATTCCTACTTCAAAAAAAATTGAGTATATCAATCAATTATTGAAAGTTGGTT
>JBMLOR010000183.1:0-5124 GCA_049242865.1 Chitinophagaceae bacterium
TTTGTTGGTGTTGCTTTATCAACAAATGAATACTGAGGAGCAACTTGTGTTTGATTATTATCTTTACTACAGCTGATAAAAACACCAGCCAAAAGCATGATTGCAAAAAGATGATAAAAACTTTTCATGGTTTATTATTTTTTATTTTGATTTATTTTTTTAATGAATCCAAATTCCAGCTATTTAGCCAGTTAATACTAAACTTATTTTTTTTCCAAGTGATAGGCAACCATATATAACGTCCTTTAATGGGCATTTCAGGTTTCCAGATATCAAACATGGCTATATAAGCATCTTTTAAGCCATTAACTTTTATAATAAACGATGACTGTCCGCCCCAAGTTTTATCAATACCTAAACTATCTAAAGGATTAAAACCTGTGCAGGGATTTTCTTCTTTTTTCCAAGGACCATATAAATTAGTACTAGTGTAATATCTTGCAATGTTGGGTTTCCAACCTGTAGAGCCTGAGCCTAATAAATGGTAAACACCATTTACTTTAATGATAGCAGGAGCTTCGGTATGATGTTCTACATTTTTCACTTCTTTATATTCTTCAATAGGCAACATGTAATCATCTCGCATTTTAGCAATAATGAAAGCTTTATCGGGCTTACGAACTGCCAAATGAAACAAATCGCCATTATCATCGATAAACATTGAAAAATCTCCCGATCCTTTTGATGAAGGACCCAAAAATTTGTGACTATATTTAAACGGGCCAGCAGGACTTTCGCTTGTAGCAACCCCAACATAAGCCACTTCATAGCCATTTCCTTTAGGATAAAATTTAAAATATGCCAAAAACTTTCTAGTTTTTGGGTTATAAACCACTTTTGGACGTTCAATTAAACAACCATATTCTAAATCATAATTGCTGCTATTATATTCAACACCTAATACAATACCCCCATCAGTCCAATTAATTAAATCTGTTGAGGTATAACAATGTATACCCCCATCTGCAAAATTGGCTTCAGACTTACCTTCAATTTTATGTTCTCCATACCAATAATAAATTCCATTGTAAAACAAAACACCTCCTCCATGTGCGTTAATAGGATTGGCTTTATTATCAAGCCACTCTTTTGCAGGTTCAAAAATTAATTTTTCAGGCTGCTTAGGTTTTTGAGCAAAAACTGAAGCATTTAATAATAGAAAAAGTAGACCACAATAAACTTTTGGGGAAAAGAAAATTTTGGCATTTTTTGGCAGATGCATGGCAAATTTTTTAAGTTAATCGTTTGAATTATTTTTCAAATATAGAGGTTTATCTATATTTATCAGTAGATTCTCTTTCTATTATTTGAGGTTGGAGTATGATGGTTTCTTTTTTACTATTAGCATTCTCTAAGTCTTTTAGCTTTAGAAAAAGATGTGCAGCTTCTTCGCCCATTTTAACAGTTTGCTGATCAATAGTAGTTAAAGATGGTGTTATGTACCTATCAAAAGTTTCGTTTGCAAAACCAATAACGCCCACCTGTTCAGGAATTTTTATTTTTTTAGATTTTAATGCTTGAATGGCACCAAGGGCAGTAAAATCCTCTACACAAAAAATGGCATCAATAGTTTGATTTGTAGCCAATAATTCGTTTGCACCAGCTTCGCCACTTTCAACAGAGTTGCTACCGTAGTAAATCATTGATTCATTAAAATACATGTTATAGTCTTTCAATGCATCTTTATAGCCTTTCACACGATTTTTGAAAATTTGTACATGTTGTAAGCCTGCAATATGGGCAATATGTTTATATCCTTTTTTTATAAGGTGTTCAGTAGCTAAATAACCACCTTTATAATCATCGATAGTAACACTATGTGCATCAAGAGATTCTTCAGCCCTATCAAATAAAATAAGTGGGATATTTCTATTTTTAATTTCTTGATAGTGATCGAAATGGGTAGTTTCTTTGGCAATTGAAGCTATGATTCCATCCACATTTGATTGTAAAAAAGTATCAATACCTCTGCGTTCATAATCTTCGTGTTCATTGCTTTGAAACAATAACAAATTATATCCTAAAGGGTTAATAACTTTTTCAATTCCATGCACAACAGATCCAAAAAAGTACTTTTCGGCACTTGGTATAATTACACCAACTATATTGCTTTTTCCGGTTTTTAAAGAAAGTGCAATTTTATTCTGCTGATAATTAAGCTTTTTGGCGGTTTCTTGCACTAATTTCTTTGTAGCTTCACTCATAGATGGGTGATTACTTAAAGCTTTAGAAACGCCAGAAATGGTTAAATTTAATTCTAATGCAATATCTTTTAAGGTGGCTTTTTTAAACATTTGTAAAGAATTGAAAAATTTGTTTAAACTTTTTAAAATAATTTAAAAAATTGTTGGACACTAACAAAAATACATTTACTTTTAATCAATCGTTTGAGAATTTTTGAATTTTTTGAATTTTTTTTCCAATTTTAAAAAAAACTACCATAATTTTAACGACTGAAAAAATATTCAAACGATTGACTTAAAAAAGTTGTAATCAATCCAACACTTTATTGGGATTACTTGAAGAAATTTTTAAGGCTGTTAATTGAACATTAACGATTAAAAAAGAAAAAAAACGACCATATGAAATTTAAACATTTTCAAAAAATCTATGGGTATAATCGCCCAGGCTACTTTCCTAGCTTTTCATCAATTTTAAAAGTAAAAAACATGAAACAACTCAGTTCACTAGTGTTGATTCCAAAGCATGCAGCACTATTTTTTTTGAGAATAAACTTTACAATTTACAAACCAGCTTATGTGTTACCAAGCTTAATTTTAGCATGCACATTATCGAGTAATGCATTTGCACAAACAAATAGTGTAAGTGGTTCTGTAAAAAATTCAACAGGAGAACCTGTTGAAGGTGTAACAATTAAAGCAAAAAAAACAGGCGTTCTAGCAAAAACAGATGCAAAAGGAAATTTTACTATTAAAGCTGCTGTTGGCGAAACCCTAACTTTTACTTCTGTTGCATTTAATGAATACAGTGTTGTTGTAAAAAACAACAAACCCTTGGATATTACATTAGAAACTAAGGTGCAAGAACAAGATGAAGTAGTAATAGTAGGTTACCTATCTCAAAAAAGGCCTGATGTATCTACAGCAATTACAACAGTTGCCCCAAAAAATGCAGATAAAGGAGGTTACTCAAATTTTCAACAAATTTTAGGTGGTCGAGCTGCCGGTGTTAACGTAATGGAAAATAATAGCGAACCCGGTGGTGGAATTAATATTGAAATAAGAGGTATTAGCTCAATATCTGGCTCAACTCAGCCATTATATGTAATTGATGGTGTGCCAATAGAACAGCCTGATATGAACTTAAATGGAAGTAGTCAGATTAATAGTTTGTTTGGCAACAATCTTACAGCAAATCCATTATCAATGCTCAATCCTAACGATATTGATAATATTGAAATTTTAAAAGATGCTGCTGCAACATCTTTATATGGTTCACGTGGTGCAAATGGTGTTGTTGTAATTACTACAAAATCTGGTAAGGTTGGTAAACCTAAAATTGTTATCAACTACAACCAATCTGTAAACTTACCACAACGCAGAATTGACATTCTTGGTGCTAAAGATTTTGCTAATTATGCAAATGAAGCTTGGGCATTAAGAAAACTAAGAGGTTCAACAACTAATACTGCAGATACACCTTATTTAGCTAGTGAAATAGCGAATTTAAGAGAATACGACCATCAAGATGCTTTGGCAGGCAACGCTGTTACAAGAGATGCTAGTATTAGTATAAGTGGAGGTGCTATAGGTGGTGCAAAATATTTTGTGAGCGGTCAATATTTTGATCAACAAGGTGTAATTACAGGTACATACTTAAAAAGATATAGCGGTAGAGTGAATTACGAAGTTCCTTTAACTTCAAAACTTACTTTAGATGTGAAGTTAAGTGTAACAGCAACAGATAGATTTGGTACACCAACCCAAACTTTAACTTCAAGAGCTTTAAACTGGTCGCCTACTACACCTTTACTAAACCCAGATGGAAACTTTAATTATTTGTGGGATTATAGATATGGCATTGGAAATGCAAATTTAACGAGCTCAACTTTTGGTAATGTTTTTTATAATGGAAGATTTACACCAACTGAAATTTTTGCAGCTTTGGGCGATGTAGAAAGTAGCCAAGGCAGATTAAATCCCTTATTAATTACATCAGAAAGAGGCGTTAGAAATTCAAATACGTCTTCACAAATACTTGCAACTGCTGGTTTAAATTATAAATTTAATAATGATTTTAGTGTACAAGGTAAAATTAGTGTTAATCAATTTACATCGTTATTACAAACCTATATTCCAAACAATATTCCTTTACCATTCACCAACTATCGTGGAGAAGCAAATGCAGGTAATTCACAAAACAATAGTGTATTGTATCAAGTAAACTTCAATTACCGTAAAAAATTAAGTCCAAATCACACCATTAACACAGCATTAGTTTTTTCTGCTGAAAAATTTACACAAACCTCACAACGAGTAGTGGTGGGTAATTTTAACAATAACATCACCGGATTTAATAATTTGGGAGCTGCATTACCACAATCTTCTACTTCATCTTACTCAGGCAATCAATTAGTAGGTAGTATTTTACAAGTAAATTATTTATACAAAAAAAGTATGGTAGTTAACTTATCTGCACGCTATGATGGTGTTTCTAAGTTTACAGATGGTAATAAATTTGGATTATTTCCAGCAGCGAGTTTAGCTTGGAAATTAGAGCAAGAGAGTTGGTTTAAAGCAGTTAAAAAAGTTGTAAATGAAGCTAAATTTAGAGTAAGTTGGGGTTTGGTAGGTAATCAAGCAATTTCAGCATACGAAACACAATCTACATTAGTTCCAAACTTTTCAGTTTGGGGCAACAATTTCCAAACAATTGGTTTCTCTCCTGCTCGTTTAGGCAATCCTAATTTAACTTGGGAAACAACTTCTAACACTAACATAGCCTTAGATCTTTCTTTCTTTAACAAACGAGTGTACACCACTGTAGAGTTGTACAGAAGAAGAACAAAAAATTTGTTATTCCAAATACAAACTTCACCATCTACTGGTTTTAACACCATGTTAGATAATATCGGAACTTTAAAAAATGAAGGCTTAGAAATTA
>JBMLOR010000184.1:0-1230 GCA_049242865.1 Chitinophagaceae bacterium
TATATATCATAATAAGGGGTAAAAGTATAGGATTTTAATACATTGAAGCTAATTTATGCAACTATGCTTTTACAGCTAGTTTTAATATAATCAACCTTTATTTATAAAGATGTCTTCTTTTCTTGTCTCACAAACTTCAATCCATTTTCAAACTTAAAATAACTAACCATTTGTAAAGAAGGACAACAGCCTGGGTCGCCACTTTTATAACAATCTGTTACTCCAATAAACAAACCTTTTTCAATTTTTGAAGGAAAAAATCTTCCAGAAGAATCTGCTCTATCCTCACAAATCCCTAACCCTCTTCCAGTGTACATTTTAAACAACGCTAATTTCTTATTGTTTGTGATGTAGCAATAAATATCTAATCTCGGACGCCCATTTTGAGAATGATATACACTCACTACCAAATCATTGTAATTATCATTATTCAAATCTCCTTCTATAAAATCGTTAGCTGATGGTATTTGATAATCTGGAGCATATGCAGGTTCATTATTATAGTTCATATATCTTATCTGCAAGCTGCCACTCACTTTTTCTACAACAATTTTGTAAGCATCAGCATACAAACTCTTTTCTTTTTTGCACTTTTGCAAATAAGCTTTAAACAAAGTGTCTTTAATATACTGCTTGGTTTTTAAACTTACAAACGGAGAATCGGTTGCATGTATAGTTTTTAGTTTTTTAGTTTTTTTAGTTTGAGCAATTAAGTTGATGCTGCTAAATGTAATTAATATCAAAAGTGTAATGCGAAATGTGCAAGCTAAAAACTTTATAATTAATGATTAAATTATTTACAATTAACTAGCTGTAATGTATCGCCAGTAAAAGTTATTTTGCTTCTATTTACAAACTTACCATTGGTGTACAAACTATCAAATTTATAATTTTCACCCCCAACATTATCATTGGTTAAAATAATGGTGTTGCCCTTTTTTAGCATTGCCATTTCACCCACAGTTTCTATACCTTCTTGATACGATTTGTACATCCCAAATAAAGTATCACCCATAAATTTAAAATCATAAAGCGTACCAATTGTACCATCTTTTTCATAAGGCAAATAATCAAGTTTGCCAGATATTATACTGTTACTATCTTTTAAGTGTAGTATCACAGAATCATTATTAAGTGCATATAAATAGCAAGTATTTACTGGTGCAATTGCTGTGTTAGTATGTTCATTTTTTGTAGATTGATTATTGCAACTCATCAAAATGATTGTTG
>JBMLOR010000185.1:0-1727 GCA_049242865.1 Chitinophagaceae bacterium
TTTTTCATGTTTATTTTTTAGTTTCTCTTACATAGTTTTAGTTTCTCTCAAAAAAAACTAAAGATACTACATAAGGAATGGGGTTTATTGGTGTTTTTTACTACTGACTAATAACTAATTTTTCTACTTGCTTTTCGCCATTGTTGCTTATCACTTCTACCATATACACTCCTTTGCCAAATTTACTTACATCTACAGTTGTTATGGCATTTGAGGCGTTGATGCTTTTGGTGTACACCACTTTACCTTCTACATTTACTATCCTTAACTCTCTTGCTTCTTTTGTACTTATTTGTACAGTACTTGCTGCTGGATTAGGATATAACACTACATTGTTTATACTTGAAAGTTTAAAGTTGATAGTTATTACTGTGCTATATCTTTCAATGTCGTTGTTTTGAGTTGTTTTTACTCTATAGTAATTCAACCCATTTACTGGATTGTTGTCTGTATAAGTATAACTACTTGTAGTGGTGCTGTTTTTTGCAACTTGGGTGTTTATGTTTTGATAGTTTACACCATCTGCACTTTTTTGTAAAGTATAATCCTTAACTCCTACTTCTCCTTTGGCTTCCCAGTTTATTTTTACTTTATTGCTTCCTAGTTTTTCTGCTCCTAGGGTAAAACCTCTATTTGGTAAAGTTCCTGTTCCTCTAAACACTACCATCCATCTATCTACTGCATTTGCAGTGCTGCTGGTGATGCCTATGTTGCTATTGCTACTTTTAAGGTCTATTTCTGTTTCAGTGCTTAACAACTTATCTACCAAAAATGCTTGCATACCTGCATCCCAACCTTGGGGTTGTAGATTTAATATATAATTAGCATTAGGTGTTAGTTTATTTAGCTTTAAGAAAATAGTATCATTCGTATTGGTTATAAATGGCCTTCTTTCAATACTCAATTCATTGCTATTTCTCTTAATGCTTATACCTTCCTCGTTATTGCTTAACTTCTCTGCATCATCTTGCCAGTTTACTGCTTTGGTATTACTAGCTCCAAAACTTACTAAAACGCCATCGCTAGTTACCATACTTGATCCTTTTTGCTTTTGAAGGTTGATGTATAAATTATCCGTTGTATTCGTTGCTGCTCCAAATACTGAATTAATATTGGTGCTGCTCTTATCATCTTCTTCAAAGCTTACGTTAGTTGATGCCGTTGCAGTAGCTTGTACAAAAAATGCTTGTCCACTTTGTATATGTTGCGTTTGGGTAGTGCCTGTATTAGGTACAAAACTAAACGTATTGTTTCCTGTTCTATTGATGGTTACATAACCTCCAGTACCTGAACCTAACTGTGGATCCCAAGTATAAAATGTTTGATTGATATTACTAGTTCCTGCATTTGAATAAACATCATTTAAGTTTACTGGACTAGCATATGGATTACCAATAAAATGATAACTATTTGCGGCTTGGCTACCTAATGCAAATGTTTGGGTGCCTTGTAATAATTTTCCAGTTGCACTTAGCGTACTGTTGTTAAATTGTGTTATGCTATTCAAATCTATAGTCCTATCACCGGTTACAAATAATACAAAAGCTTTATTACTGGCGGTTGCTGTGTTATTAAACAAGGTGGTATTTGTGGTATTGCTTACACCTTGCCATGCTCCACTATTGTATGCTAACATACTATATCCAGGTTTTATTGCATCCAAACCTGTTCCACTTGGTCCAACAATATGGGTTTGGGTTTGCCAACTATTATTTATAAACACATCA
>JBMLOR010000186.1:0-1596 GCA_049242865.1 Chitinophagaceae bacterium
TGTTTTCAGTTTCATTAATATAATGTGCAGCAGCATCTGGGCCTCTATGCTTTAAACTATCACAAGCTAGTTGCATTTTAAATACAACGTTTTCAATTGTTTTTGTACTAAATATTCCAGCTATACCACACATGTATTTTTATAATATTTTATACAATACTACAATATATTTTGGAATGGCTTTTGTAGCTTAAACGTATCTTATGTTAATCGCTTGCAATTGTTTTAATGATGTTTTCTAATAAAGCATAAACAAAAGTTTCAAAAAATATATTTAGCGTATATTTTTTGAAACCTTACATAATTATACAGCCGCATTTATGCCAAATGGATACAAAGTATAATAGCCATTAATTAGTTTATCATACTTATTTTGTATACTACTATCTCCTATGTGATTTGCAATTAAATAAATGTAACCATAAACAATATACTTGTTTGGTGAAGTAATTGGTGCACCATTAATTTCATTATCTACTTTAACAATTATTTCTTTTGCATAATTATTAAGTTCGTGTAAGCTTCCTCCAAAATAATTTTCTTCCATTGTTAAAGAATCTAAAGTAATTTTTAAGTTTACAACTTGTTGTATAATTTTTACTTCAGGTAAGTTTTTAGGGAAAGATAAAATTTTATCGTTTTCTCCAATCCATTTTGGCTCAATACACTCACAATAATGTATATATGGCCATAAAACTGTTGAATTAATTGATGCACATTTTTCAAAAAACTTTTGTGCTTCTTCTTGTAAACTTAACCCTGTAGATAATCTAATTAACCTTGTGCAACACTCAAAAAAGTAAGGCGAATTTTCGTTTACAGCTGTTAATTTATCCCAGCTTAATTCTTGATATTCAAAAAAGAGATTTGCCTGATCTTCAGATACATTGTTAGCAGTTGCATGAGACCTGGCAATCCATGCTTTATGTAAATAATGTACCCCAAAAGAAAGCAATGGAAGATCTTTTTTTACTGCTTTAGCTTCCCAATTAGTAAATTTTTCTGTATTTACAGTTAACGCCAAGTAATCAATGGTAACTGTTAATATATCTGTGTTTAAAGAAAAAACTAAATTTTCTAACTCTTCATATTTTTCTGCATTAAGAAGTTCTCTTGCTTTTTTTGGTTCTTCTAAACCAAAAGAATAATCAACTTTAATAAGTTTATGTTTTAATTTTTTCCAGAGTAAATAGCAAATTATGCATATTACACCAATTATAACAAATAAAATTTTCATAACATTAAATATATGTTTTAAAAAGGCTTACTTTTTGGATAGCCCAAATTATAAGTAAATTGACATTTATTCTAAATAAGTTTAGCAACAATAATACAGTTTTGTAATGAATTATTTATTGGTCGGGAAATTAGGGTTCAAAATATTTTTTTAAATAAGCATTGTAGAAGTTACAATAATTAACAAACCTCCAATTTTTTATTTATTTTCAATTATAGTAGATTGTTTTACATCTATCACATAAGTATCATTCCATTCATCGTGCCACATATAAGTACCAAATGCACTAAAGGCCTCAAAAGGCACACATCTACTAATGCCCCTAAGCATGGCTGTTTTAAAGTTTATAGTAGTGCCAT
>JBMLOR010000187.1:0-7913 GCA_049242865.1 Chitinophagaceae bacterium
TCTAAATAAACTCATATAAAATTTTAAATTTTAATTTTAGATGCGAAAAATAGGAAATAAAATAACATAGCATGGTAAAACTTTATAAATTGCCACACTATTTAAAAAAATATAATGACTGCATTGCACACTCAAACTACAAAAAAAAGCAATCTTACATGGTACATTTTAGGCTCTATGATTTTGGGCATTGGCATAGGGTGTATTCTTTTTTATTATAACAATGCTGCATCAAATACTGTTATTGCAAAAAATATTAAACTGCTAGGCACCGTATTTATTCGTTTAGTACAAATGATTATTTCGCCCTTAGTGTTTAGTACATTAGTAGTTGGAATTGCAAAATTGGGCGACCTTAAAGCTGTTGGTCGTGTAGGTGGTAAAGCAATGCTATGGTTTATTTCAGCTTCGCTTGCTTCATTATTAATTGGAATGGTTTTAGTAAATTGGCTACAACCTGGTAAAGCAATAGATATGAGCCAAGCTGATAATGATGGATTGAAAGATTTGATGACCAAAACTCAAGAATTTTCGCTTGCAAAATTTGTAGAACATATTATTCCCAAAAGTGTTTTTGAAGCTATGGCTACCAACGAAATGCTTCAATTAGTTGTGTTCTCTATTTTTTTTGGTGTAGCCACAGCAGCTATTGGCGAACGTGCAAAACCAATAATTAAAGCCCTAGATGTTGTGAGTGAAATTGTACTTAAAATGGTTGGTTATGTAATGAACTTTGCACCAATCGGAGTATTTGGAACTTTATGTGCAGTGGTTGCTGTAAAAGGACCACAAATTTTTAAGTTTTACGGTATTTATTATTTAGATTTTTTAATAGGAATAGTAATACTTTGGGCAGTGCTTTTAACTGTTGGTTATTTTTTACTAAAAAATCGAATTCCTAAACTTTTAAGTAGAATAAAAAATCCTTTACTAATTGCATTTACTACTACAAGTAGTGAGGCTGTGTTTCCTAAACTTACTACTGAACTTGAACGCTTTGGTTGTAAAGATAAAATTGTGAGTTTTATACTTCCTTTAGGCTATAGCTTTAATTTAGATGGAAGCATGATGTATATGACTTTTGCTAGTCTTGCAATTGCCCAAGCTTATGGTATTGATATGAGTGTTGGTACACAGTTAACTATGCTATTAGTTTTAATGCTTACAAGTAAAGGCATAGCAGGTGTACCACGAGCAAGTTTAGTTGTAGTTTTGGCCACTTGTGCCATGTTTAAAATACCACCTGAAGGGGTAGCCTTAATTTTGCCTATTGATCATTTTTGTGATATGTTTAGAAGTATGACCAATGTTTTAGGCAATGCTTTGGCTACTTCTGTTGTAAGCAAATGGGAAGGTGAACTAGGTGCTGAAACTGAAAGTTAATCTCGTTATTTTATTTTTGATACATGAATACAACCGCTGTACAAAAAGCTTACACCATCTCGTTTTGCTTGGCTGTTTTAATTGCCATTTGTAGTGGTTGGTTTGGCTATGTAAATGTATTTTTAGCTTTAAATTTTGATGGTGGAAAATGGCTAGATGTTGCTTTTACCTATATAACTTATTTAGGTGATGGCTGGATTTGGGCTGTTGCTTTAATAAGTGTTTTGCTATACAACAAAAGATTTTGGGTTTTAATGGTAATTACTGCTGCAGTGTCTACCATTATTGCACAAAGTTT
Organism: Chitinophagaceae bacterium; assembly: GCA_049242865.1. Lineage (GTDB taxonomy): Bacteria > Bacteroidota > Bacteroidia > Chitinophagales > Chitinophagaceae > CAIVPM01. The sequence continues at coordinate 1,682 of JBMLOR010000187.1, forward strand.
TAAGCTATTTATCTTCAACAATCAACCACGCCCCAATAAAGTAATTGTTGATAAATTGAGTTTTCATACAATAGAAGGAGTTTATTTAAATGATGTAGGGAGTTTTCCTTCAGGGCATACTACAACTGCATTTTGTATATATTTTTTAGCATGTATTTTAATACCAAAAAAATGGATAGTACCAATGGGATTTATAATTACAACTATTGTTGCTTATTCAAGGGTTTATCAAGCACAGCATTTTCCTATTGATGTTGCAGGAGGTATTGTTGCAGCTATAATTTCTGTTTATGTTTCATTGTATTTAACCAAGAAAATTCTAAAGTAGACCATAATATTTTAATGAAAACAAACGACTTACTTTACCAAATTGCACTTACCCAAATAAATCTTATTGGTTGTGTACAAGCAAAAAAATTAATTGACCATTTTGGCAATGCAGCAGATATTTTTAAAGCACCTAAAAAATTACTTAGCAGTATCGAAGGTATTGGCGAAATAAAAGCTAGTTACATTAAAAACTTTATAGATTTTTCAGATGCTGAAAAAGAAATAAAATTTATTGAAAAACATACTATTGAACCATTGTTTATTACCAACCCAAACTACCCTAAAAGATTATTACATTGTTACGATGCACCAACTTTATTATACTATAAAGGAAAAGCAAACTTAAATCAACCTAAAATTTTAAGCATAATTGGCACAAGAACAAATAGTGCCTATGGAAAAGAAATTACAGAAACAATTATTCAAGAAGCACAACAACATCAAGCTTTAATTATAAGTGGTTTAGCTTATGGTATTGATTCTATTGCACACAAAGCTGCTGTTCAGCACAACCTAGCAACAGTAGGTGTTTTAGCACATGGTTTAGATGTGTTATACCCTGCACAAAATAAAGTTTTAGCCAAAGAAATGATTGCACATGGTGGAGGTTTACTTACTGAGTTTATGCAAAATACTAAGCCAGATAAACATAATTTTCCAAAGCGAAATAGAATTGTTGCAGGTATGTGTGATGCTATGATTGTTATTGAAACTGCTGCTAAAGGAGGCAGTATGATAACTGCAGAAATTGCCTATACCTACAATAAAGATGTTTATGCTGTGCCTGGCAAAACAACAGATACAAAAAGTGCTGGTTGCAACAAATTAATTCAACAAAACAAAGCCATGATTTTTACAAATACACAAGATTTATTTGCAGAAATTGGATGGCAACAACCAATAACAAAAGCTTCTAAACAAAAGGAATTGTTTATTGATTTGAATGAAAATGAAAAAATAATTTATAATATCATTGCTCAAAAAAACAACGTACAAGTAGATGAAATTTATTTGCAAAGTGGGCTAAGTAGTAGCACCGTTGCTGCTTGTATTTTAAACTTAGAATTACAAAATATAATTATTAGTTTGCCTGGTAAAGTTTACAAAATAAGCTAATAGTTCTCTTTAAATATTTTAACTAAAAATCCTCAAGCTATAACTTGAGGATTTTTAGTTTTATAAATCTTTTTTCAAAAAAATTATTTATACATTAATTCATAGTACTCATGTGCCATTCTATTGCTATCAAATTCAACCCTTACATCCTTCATAGCATTTTTTTGTACTTCTCTAAACTTATCTCTATTTTCATAATACATTGGTATAATTTCATTTTCTAATAAATCGTACAATGCATTTAAATCATATTCATCTTGCTCATGCACATTCATATTATCGTAATCAGCTTTTGGTACAACCCAACTGTTTACTCCTTGCTTGCTAAATTCTGGTATCCAACCATCATCAGTACTTAAGTTAATGGCACCATTCATGCTTGCAGTCATACCACTTGTTCCACTTGCTTCACGTGGTACACGAGGATTATTAAGCCAAATATCTGCACATTGTTTTAATCTTCTACTCAATAATAATTCGTAGCCCACTAATACAGCAACATTTTTATGGTGTTTACTCAAATGTACTAGGTTATTAAAAGTATCAATTGATGGATAATCTAGTGGATAAGGCTTTCCTGCCCAAATTACTTGAACTGGATATTTACTATTACTAATCATTCTAGTAAAACGCTCCATATCTCTTGTTAAAAAATCAGCACGCTTGTAACCTGCAAATCTTCTAGCCCAAACAATAGTTAAAACATTTGGATTAAAAATTTTACCAGTTTGGTCTGCAACAGTTTCAAAAGCCCTTTTCTTTAAATACCATTTTCTATCATCAATGCCAGCATCATTATTGCTATCTAAAAATCTATATAATGGTTCATCGGCCCAATAAGTATAGTTTTGAGCATTTGTAATAGAAGTTATAGGGCAAATTCCACTATAATGACCCCACATTTTTCTGCTAACTTCTCCATGCAATTTACTTACTCCATTTGCTTTACGTGCAAAACGCAATGCTACTAAACTATGGTTAAATTGATCGTCTTCGATACCAGTTAGTTTTCTTACTTCATCAATACTTAATCCACAGAAATAGCTCATTTTATGACACAAATAAATGTCGTGCTTTTCATTACCAGCTTCTTCAGGAGTATGAGTTGTGAAAACTAAATGCTCTTTAAGTTTACTTACACTTTTAAATTTATTTAATAAATAAAATGCTGCTGATAACCCATGAGCTTCATTTAAATGATAAACATCTGGATTAAAACCTAATTCATCAATTAATTTAGCACCACCTACACCTAACAATATAAATTGTGCCACCTTGGTACTTACATTAGCATCGTACAAACGATGTGTAATGGTTTGCGAAACATGGTCATTCTCAGGCAAATCGGTGGTTAATAAAAATAATGGTGCAGTTTTAAACGTTTCTGGATTTAAGTACAATGCTTTAACCCATACTGGATGATCGTGTATTAATATCTGAAATTTAATGCCAGTGTCTTCTAAAAAACTAGGTTGTTTTTCCATCCATGCTGGCAATAATGTTTGATCTTGATGACGTGATTGATCGTAGTATCCATACTTCCATAAAATACCAATACCAATCATATTTTGGTTTAGTTCATAAGCACTACGTAAGTGTGAGCCACTTAAAAAACCTAAACCACCACTATAAATTTTTAATGGTTGATGAATGGCAAACTCCATACTAAAATAGGCTGCTTTTTTAGCATAGTTTTTGTTTACCTCATAGGGTACATGATAACTTCTAAAGTTCATTTAATTAGTTTTTTTGATTGCTAAGAGTGGCAAAATAAGGGTTAATGACATATAAATGCATACTGAGTAGCGTAAATGTGAAAAATTACATAATTTGTAAACTAAAATTTTTGGATTGTTTATTTGCAGAATTTTGTTTGATAATTAATACAAATACATGAGCACCATTCGTAAACAAACCATAATTTCTAGTGTGTTGGTATATATTGGCTTTGGCATTGGTGCTATTAATATGTTGTTTTTTACAAAATATTTTACGCCCGAAGAATTTGGATTAACAACTATTTTTTATGGGTTTTCGCAAACAACCATAGTATTTTCTTGCTTCGCACTAAACAGCATTATTTTAAAATTTTATCCTTATTATAAAGATAATTTGTCTAAAGAAGAAATAGATTTGTTGAGCTGGAGTTTGCTTCTAGTATTATTTGGTTTTTTAGTGGTTTGTATAGTTGGCTATTTTATTGAACCTTTAGTTATAAAAAAGTATGCAATAAAAAGTAGTTTACTCACCCATTATTATTGGCTAATGTTTCCTTTTAGCTTAGGAGCATTAATGTTTACTTTGTTTGAGGCTTATGCTTTAGCATTACGAAAGCCAATAGCTACCAGCTTTTTGAGGGATCCAATGTTTAAGTTTTTAAACTTAATCATCATCTTATTGTATTTTTTTAAGCTAATTAGTTTTTCCACTTTTATGTATTTTTTTATGGGCTTGTATTTTATAACTGCAGGCTCTATGATTTGGTATATATATAGCATTGGCGAGTTGCATTTTACATTTAAACTTAGTAGAGTTACTAAAAAGTTTTGGAAAAAAATTGTGCAAATGCAAAGCCTAGTATATTTTGGAACATTGGTTATAGCTGTTGGTGCTACTATAGATGCATTTGTGATAAATGAAGTTATTGGATTAACTGCTGTTGGTTATTTTACACTTGCTCAATATGGTAGTAGTGTAATACAAGTGCCTTTAAGAACTATACAAAATGTTAGTATCCCTGTAATGTCGAGAGCTTGGAAGGATAAAGACTTTAAAGAAATACAAAGAGTATATAGTAGATCGAGTATAAATTTATTGCTGCTAAGCTTATTTTTATTTGGAAATATTTGGTTGAATGTATTACCGGCTATGCAATTTTTTGGCATTAATCAGGGATTTCAAACAGCATTAAGCACCTTATTTATTTTTGGTATTACGCGATGTTTGGATGGTGCTTTTGGTATTAATAACATTATTATTGGCACGTCTACATTCTGGAAATTCGAATTTTTTAGTAGCGTGATTTTATTGAGTTTACGCTTGCCACTTACTTGGTTTTTAATTAAGCAAAATGGCATTATTGGCTCGGCAATTGCCGAACTTATATCTGTAACAACATACAATTTGGTGAGATTCTTTTTTTTAAAAATAAAATTCAATTTTCAACCATTTAGTTTTAAAACATTAATAAGCATTGCCTTGGCTATTGCAAGCTATTTTATAGCCTTGTATAGTTGTAGTTTTTGTGATGGATTATTGGGCATGATTTTAAGAGCTGCAGTATTTTGTGGCTTTATGATAGCAGGTATTTTTATATTTAAACTTACTCCAGACGCTTTACAGATGTACGAAAGATGGGTAAAGAAAGTAAAATAATTTTTATAACTGAAAAATTGAATTTCCAACATAATTAAACTTTACTTTAAATTTCTACCTTTTTAAATAGTAAATTAATAAAAAATATTTTCTGTAATACTTATCTTTCCAACATGAAAAAAACTTTAATTTTATTATTAACACTTGCTGCTTTTAATGCAAGTTTTAGTCAATATCAACAAGATTCAGCATTTATTAAATCATTATCCAACGAAATTTTAGTAAATGGAAAGGCTTACGATTGGTTAAAACATTTAACTAAAAAAATTGGCCACAGATTATCGGGTAGCTCAGGTTTTAACAAAGCTGTTGAATGGGGTAAGCAAACTATGCAACAAGCAGGAGCTAACAAAACTTTTTTGCAAAGTTGCAGCATTCCTTATTGGGTTAGAGGCTCTGAAAAAGTAGCCATTTCAAACATAAACGGCAAAAAAGTAAATCAACAATTAAGTGCATTGGCATTAGGCAATAGCTTTGGTACCAAAAATAAAGTGATAACAGGCGATGTAATTGCCTTTAAAAATTTAGAAGAATTTTATTTAAATACTGATAAAGTAAAAAATAAAATTGTACTCTTTAACTATCCTTTTAACCAAACTTTTATTGAAACTTTTAATGCCTATGGCGATGCAGGAAAATATAGAAGATCAGCTGCTAGCATTGTTGCCAAATATGGTGGCATAGCTATGTTTACAAGAAGTTTAGGTGGAGGCGAAGATAATTTTGCTCATACAGGAACTATGAACTACAACGATAGTTTTCCTAAAATTCCTGCATTTGCAATTGGACTAAAAGATGCTGATTATTTATACCAAAATGCAACTACACACAACATAAAAATTAATTTTCAATCTGGTGCAACATTTAAGCCAGATACCATTGGTTATAATGTAGTTGGTGAGCTTACTGGATCAGAGTTTCCAAATGAATTTATAACAATTGGCGGGCATTTAGATAGTTGGGATGTTGGCGAAGGTGCACATGATGATGGTACAGGTTGTGTACAAACCATGGAAGTGCTAAGAGCATTTACTAGCCTTGGTTACAAACCTAAACGCACCATTAGATTTGTATTATTTGCTAATGAAGAAAATGGCTTACGTGGTGGAAATAAATATGCTGATGAAGCAAAAAACAATAACGAAAAACATGTGTTTGCTCTAGAAAGTGATGCTGGTGGCTTTACCCCACGAGGGTTTGGTTTTACAGCAAACGATGTTGTGCTTCAAAAAATTAAACAGTGGCTACCATTACTTACTCCTTATGGAACTAGTTACTTAAAAGCTGGTGGCGGTGGTGCCGATATTGGTCCATTACAAAAACTTGGAACTGTTTTAGCTGGTTTACAACCCGATAGTCAACGCTATTTCGATTATCATCATACCCACAATGATGTGTTTGAAAATGTAAA
>JBMLOR010000187.1:8013-30395 GCA_049242865.1 Chitinophagaceae bacterium
GTCAACGCTATTTCGATTATCATCATACCCACAATGATGTGTTTGAAAATGTAAATAAACGTGAATTACATTTAGGTGCAGTTAATATGGCTGCATTGATATATTTAGTAGATAAATATGGATTGTAAGCTATAAAAATTAAATCAAATTTTAAATTCAAGCTAATGAAAAAAATAATAATTTACTGTATTGCTTTAGCAATAATAGTTGGTTGTAATACAAATAAAAGCTTTGTTTCAGAACTTTTAAATGATAATAATTTAACCCTTCAAGAGTTTTCCATAAATCCTTCAATCGAAAATAAAATTAAAAGTAAAGAAGGTATAGAGTTTATTATTCCTCCCAATGCTTTTAATACAAATGAATCTAGTATTGATATTGTAGTTAAAGAAGCTTTAACCATAAACGATATTATCAAAGCAAAACTAACAACCCAATCAAAAGATGGACTTTTAAGCAGTGATGGAATGTTTTATTTTGGAACAAAAAAAGATGTTCAACTTACTAAAGAAATTGTAGTAAAACTACCCACCAATAACTATAATTCTAACATGCAATTGTTTAAAGGTAACAAAGTGGGAGATAATATTATATGGGAAAATCCAAAGCCTATACTCCAAAATCCAGAAGTTCCCAATGGTGAACAACTTTTTATAAAAAACTGTGCATCTTGCCATGCACTTGATAAAAAACTTACCGGACCTCCACTAGCTTATGTTGAAGAAAGATTTAGCAACAGAAAAAATTTGATAGAATATATACAAAACAATATGAAATTTATGGCTTGGCATTATTATGAAAAAGATACTTTACCAAAGGGTATTCATTCAATAAATGACTTACAAGCAAGAGAGAAAGATGTTGCTTATGCAAGATTTTTATATTGTGTTTATGGAAAAGCAGCAATGAACGTTTTTGATACAACAGTTTTAAAAGAACAAGAATTAATTTCAATCATTAATTATATAAAACAAGAAAGCAAAAAATATCCAAATCCATATAATAGAGTGGCATTTGAAAATTGCCTAAATCTGTATAAAGAATTGGAGTTGATTGTTCAGCAAAAAGATAGTTTAGAAGCTTTGAATATTCCAAGAAAAATGGTTGAAGTAACCAATATGCAACCAACTATTGATACTGCAGGATTAATACAAAAAGTTGCTATAGAAAAATTTGACGCCAATGAATATATATTTAACATTGATGCCACTGGTTGGTACAATATTGATGAGTTTCTCAGAAAAGAAAATACCTTAATGTCGAATTTAACTGTAGAACTTAATCAAGATACTTTAAAGCAAAAAGAAGTTTTTTTAGTAGTTCCTTCTTACAAAATTTTTGCACAAGGTGGGCTGATTAATAAAACACAGTATAGTTTTTTTGAAAAAAATAATGGCACATTACCTTTACCACAAGGAGTTAAAGCTTATGCCATTGTTTTTGGTGAAAGTAATAAGCAGTTGTATTTTGGAATTCAAGAGTTTATAACATCTACCACTCAAAATATAAAAGTAAATGTTCAAATCACCGATAAATCTTCGATTGAAAAAACTATAAACAACTTGAAACTTTCGGATTTAAATTTAAAAATCGAGAAAAACGATATTCCAAAGCAAATTGATAGTTTAAATAAAATTATCGAACTCAAATACAATAGTTTGTTACAAAGTAATTGTGAATGCTTTTATGAATTTTTAAAATAAAAAAACAAATTTCAAAGAGTACTCAATTAATATAAAAAATTACACTTGTAAAACAAATAATCCATAAATCATACAAACTCAAGAGTTTTAACTAAAAAAAGCTTTTGAAAGTTTTGTAAAAAGAAATTAACTAAAGGTGTAAACCTATATTTTTGCAACCAAAATTTTACACATGGGTATGCGTTCAATAGCATTTAGAGAAGCTTTAAGAGAAGCAATGACTGAAGAAATGAGACGTGATGAAAGGGTTTTTTTGATGGGTGAAGAAGTTGCTGAATATAATGGTGCTTACAAAGTGAGTCAAGGAATGTTGGCCGAGTTTGGACCAAAACGTATTATTGATACTCCAATTGCCGAGCTAGGATTTGCTGCAATTGCTGTAGGTGCTGCTCAAAATGGGTTAAGACCAATTGTAGAATTTATGACTTGGAACTTTGCTGTTTTACCAATGGACCAAATTTTAAATACTGCTAGTAAAATGTTGGCTATGAGTGGTGGACAAATCAGTTGCCCTATTGTATTTAGAGGTCCAAATGGTAGTGCAGGTCAGTTAGGTGCTCAACATAGTACAGCTTTTGAAAGTTATTATGCAAATATTCCAGGATTAAAAGTTATAAGCCCTAGTAATGGTTACGATGCTAAAGGTTTATTAAAACAAGCTATTCGTTACGAAGAAGATCCTGTAATGTTCATGGAAAGTGAAGTAATGTATGGCGATAAAAGCGACGTTCCTGAAGAAGAATATTACATTGAAATTGGTAAAGCCGATGTAAAAAAAGCTGGTAGAGATGTAACTATAGTTTCTTACAATAAAATGATGAAGGTAGCTTTAGGTGCAGCAGCAGAACTAGAAAAAGAAGGAATAAGTGCCGAAGTAATTGACCTTAGAACCATTCGTCCTTTAGATTGGAGAACGGTAATGAATAGTGTTCAAAAAACAAACAGATTAGTTATTGTAGAAGAACAATGGCCTTTTGCAAGTGTTAGTAGTGAACTTACCTATCGTATACAAAAAGAAGCATTTGATTATTTAGATGCTCCAATAAGAAGAATTACTAGTGCAGATGCTCCAATGCACTATGCACCAAACTTAACTGCACTTGCTATACCTGATGTTGCAAGAGTAGTTAAATTAGTAAAAGAAGTAGTTGATACCAGAAAATAATAACTAGATTATTAATAACAAAAGGCTGCCATAATGGTAGCCTTTTTACATTTGTAGTATGAACAAATTTGCTGTAATTGTTGCTGGTGGAAATGGAACAAGAATGGGTTCTGTAATACCAAAACAATTTTTATTGATTAATGAAAAGCCTTTGATTTACTATAGCATCAAAGCCTTTGTTGATGCTTTCGAGGATATACAAATTATTGTAGTTTTACCAAAAGAACATTTTAACAATAACTCTACCTTACAATCATATTTTAAACAAAAAATTGAATTTGTTGAAGGCGGTGCTACCAGATTTTACAGTGTGAAAAATGGTTTATTTGCAATTGAAAATGAAGGTGTGGTTTTTGTTCACGATGCTGTACGTTGTTTACTATCGCCCAACTTAATTAAAACTTGTTTTGATACCTGTTTAGCTAAAGGTAATGCAATACCTGTTATAGATTGTGTTGATAGCATGAGGCAAATAAATGCTTCAACAAGTTCCATTATTGATAGAAATAGTTTAAAGGTTGTACAAACCCCACAAACATTTTTTGTAAAAGATTTACAACTAGCATTCTCCAAGCCTTATCAACCAAGCTTTACAGATGAAGCTAGTGTGGCTGAAGCATCACAGCAAACTATTCACCTATGTGAGGGTGAAAGCTTTAACTTAAAAATCACTACACCAATTGACTTAATAGTAGCAGAAAATATCTTAAATAAAAAGCCGTAAAACATTAAAATGTTTTACGGCTTTTTAAGTATTTACTAAAATTATTGCAACGATATTCTTACTTGTACACCTGCCCTAGTGTTGCTGTTTGGTGCAGAGGTTTGTATGTAAGGAATTACCCTTCGTTGGTCGAAAAATAATTTTATATTAATTCTATTGTTCAACACATAATCTATACTTGGTTGTATAGTAATTACTTTTTGGCCACCTGTTCCATAAGCATTTGGTTGATCTAATCTACTATTACTTGTAGCTTCATCCCTCATACTTAAATCGAGTTTTAAATTTAAATCGTTTTGCAATGATTTTGCATTCTTAAATAATCCTCTTAAAAAGCCAGGAATTTTTACATCTCTTGTTCTAAAACCAGCACCAATTGTCCATTCTGTAGCATTGGTTTCACTTAATTGATAATCTACCAAACTTAAACTTAAGGTTCTACTTTTCTTATACTCAAATTTTAAATTAAGTTGTTTTGTGGTTGTAATATCAATCCCAATTAAAGGTTGAAATGATTCTTGAATAGTAATATTTGGCACTAAAAAGAAAGGAACATAATTACCACTTATTGTATCTATAAATTGTGGAGCACCAACTCTAAATGGATCAGCAAATTGTAATGCACTTGTATAACTATTCATACTTAATGTACCTTGATAACCATGACTTAAATTAATGGCACTAAACGTACTAGCCAATGCAGGAATTTTACTTAAACCTGTATAATTTAAACGCCAATTTGGACGAGGAATAATGCCACTAAATGGATTGTTATTTATTCTACTATTGTTTTGCTTAATTAATGATACTTTATTAGGATCTTGTTTTGTATAAGCAGCTATAAATGCAGGAATTAAAACGTCTTGGCTGTGACGTCCATATCCTGTGGCATAACCATCTGCACCTACAGTTCCTCCACCTGTTGCCCAATATGGATTTTCACGTGCTAAACGGTTAGATATAATTTGCCTGTTGGCCTGAAATGTTCTAAATGTGTTGCTTATTTCATTTGGATTTACACTTTCAAACAACGTATTAAATGCAACATAACTTACACTAAAACCACCACTTGCAAAAGGATTTAAATGTTGTTTAAAATTACTTTGATTGTTTGAAATAGTATCTTTAAACAACTGTGAATACTCTTTTGAAAAAGATTTTTCGAAAGTTAAGTCAATTGTAAATTCTCTTATTGGTTCTAATTGTGCAGTGATGTTGAGGCGTTGTTCGTAATTCTGTCTAAAAAACATATTAAATGTACTATCTCTAGTAAACAAGCCTTGTGCAGCTTTTCTATTTAACCAAGAAGTATCTGGTTGGCGTCCAAAAACATAATCTAAACCTGGTTGATTTGTTCTAAAGTTTTGGCCAATGTATTGGGTGCTATCCATAAAACCTGGCACCCTACTACGATAATTTTCACCATAATTTACTTGCACTGTTTTGAGCATGGTAAGTAACTTGCCAAAAGCTCTTGTTACACCTCCCATTTCTACAGGTTGGTTTTGCTTTTGCATAGCTATAGCATAGCGTTGATCTTTCTTTTGCTTTCTCCATTTTGCGATGGCTTCAGTTCGTTTTTTTCCAGTTAGCCCTTTGGTAATTTCTGCCTTTGTTGGCAATGGAGTGCCCAATGGATTTTGATTGATTTGTTGATCGGGTTGTTTTGGTGAATTTGGAATATCAAGATTTCGCAAAAATCTACTTTTACTGTAAATTCTTGTAAAATCAAACTGTGCTGTAAAATTATTTTCCTGACTATTTTCTATAGTATTTCCCATTAGTCTTTGCACTAAACTAGCACCAATCCAATTGTAGGTTGTAGTATAACCATAACGTCCAGTTATCCAATCTGTAATTGGGAATTTTGAGAACGGTAAGGTGTAGCTTGCAATGGCTTTTTGACTATAATTTGTGTTTCTTCCACCATTAAAAAAGTTTCTACTTACTGAGTCTCTTTTTGCCTTTGTATCTAAGGCTCCAAATGGTTCATCAACACGAGCATTATTGGTGGCATTAAAATCGAAATTTAGGCTTCTACTTAAATCCCAACGCATGGTGTACATTCTATCAAAGGTGAAAAATTTATCGTAGGTGGTATCTACTCTTTGCACTTTGGTAGAAGTTAAATCTGTATTTACAATACGTGGTATAAATCTTCCCATTTGTCTGTTTATATCAGCCCTAACCATAATTTGTGATGGAATTAAGTTAAAGTTGAAATCTTTTACCAAATCAAACCACTTAGTTTTTGATTTGATAAGCTTTTTAAATGGCTCTATAAATTTACTTTGGGTTTGAAAATTGTAGCCAATATTAGCTCGATATTTATCTATTTTATTTTCTTGAATTGTTGGACTACTTGTAAGTGTTTGAGTATAATTAAAGCTTACATCAAAGTTTGAAATACTCCACAACTTAGTTTTACCATTAGGGTTTACCCTTACATTGGTTAAGTTGATTGTTTTAATGGTGGTTTGATCAGCAGCGGCATTTCTTATACTATCTTTTTTGCGTTGTGTATTGGCTGCATTTATTTTATCGTTGTACAACACATCTTGATCGTAAGGATCGAATTGTGGTGTACGAATTGTTTTGCTAACGCTTGCAAAAACAGGTAAAGAAAGATTGGCTTTTTTGGGCAACAATTTACCAGCATCGATATTTAATGATGCATCAAATTGTGTAAGATTATCTCTTTGGCGTTCTTGAATTTTACTTTCTAAAGCACCAAATCCTTGTGTATGAAAATTTCCACTTACACTCAAAGTTCCTAAATCTGCTAGTTGCACATCTACTCTTGCCAAGCCTGCATATCCTCCAGTTTCGTTTATTTGTGAAAGCCTTAACTCGTTTACCCAAACTTCTGCATTTATGGGCAAATTGCTTTTGGCATTTTCCATACCAATAAATATCCCTCTTACTTCCCCAAGGTTTGGATTGCCCAATACACTGAATGTTTTGTTACCAACTTGCTCTCTAAAAATTGTAGCAACGCTAGAGCCACTATTATTTCTTCTTAACTTTAATCTTATTAAATCTTGCAATTGAAAATCTAAGTCGTTTTCGGCTGGCCATACTTTTCGTAGCGAACTATCTGTTTTTGTATAAACACCAGGAGGTGTAACTTTTAGTGGCACTTTAATTTCGTAATAGTTATTTAAAAAGTCTTGCCCAATTCTCACCACTAAATTTACTTCACCATCTTTAATTGCAGTGAATTTGGGTACACTTTCGGCATGTGCAAACATGCTTAGTTTTCCAAATTGGCGGGCATCAATATTTACATTTTTAATAACACCACGGGCATCACCTTTATCTAAATTTCTAACCCTCATACTAAGGGCTTGTTCGTTTTGCAAAATATTTACACCATTATTACTCAGTTGTTGCACACGCTCAATTCCTGGAGGAATAACATAGTTTACAGGTTGGCGAGCACTATTTTCTTCGAGATTAACAGCTAAAGTATTAAATGTTGTATTAGGCTTGTTTAAAAGTGTATATGAGCCTGTTGTATCAAGGTTGTAAGTAAATTGACGCCATTGGTTACGCACCAAATCTAAACGAGCAAAACGTAGGGTAACACTATCTTCAAAATCACTTAAATACATACGCATAAAACGAATGGCTTTAAAATCTGGTATGTTACCAACTTTACCAGTAAACTCACGTATGGGTACTCTAAACAAATACCAATTTTCAATACTACTTGTGCCATTTAAATATCTTACAGGTACAGCTCTTTTATCTGTAATATATTTTGTATTACCAACATCCATCCCTGGGGCTAAATCAACTTGATACTCATAGTATTCTTCAGTTTCATTTAGTGTGTTATCTCTATTTAAATCTTCATTATCAGGATACAGAGTGGTTGCTGGCGAAAAAGTACTTCCACCATCGGCCACAGGTGAATTTCCTTGTGGGTTGTTATAATTTTTGTAACGTCTTAAAATGCCTGAGTTTGTGGCATCAAAACTTGCATCTCTAAACCAAAGGTAGTTATCGTTACTAGGGTCTTGTAATGCTCTTCTATAAATTGGTGAAGCTGTACCAAAATTGGTGGCTAAAGTATTTAAATAGTCACTTCTTTTTCTTCGTTCTGCAGCATCATCTAAGCCATCAAAACCCACATCTTGAAATTGTCTATCGTTAGGGTCGTTACTAAATGCATTGGTAACTTGTATGGGATTTACTGGCACTTTGCCCCAAACACCACTACTATCAATACCAGCTGGTGAAGTTGGTGTTGGCATGCCATTTTCGTAAAAGCGTTTTCCGTCTTTAACAATGTCTTCGCTAATGTTACCAAGATTTATAAACATTTTTCCACCTGTACTAGTTGGGTTTTTTATAAAGGGATCTTGCACCCAAAACTCCAGAAATTCGAAGTTGTTGGTTTCAAAATCTGTTTGGTCTATGCTTCTCATTAAACCTCCCCATCTTGATTTTGGATTTGATAGTCTACCATTTGCGTTTACTTGTGTAGCTCTTGTTTCAAAATTATATGGTCCAAGTTCTGTTGGATAATAACTTAAATCGAAGGTTTGTGTTTGTGTATTTGTAATATTGGTAGTTTGTTGAGGAAACAACTCATTGGTAAATACTAAACGTGTACGAGGATCGCTTAATTCATTTAAATCTCTACGTAAAGGATTATTTGTTGCATTTCTATCTTGCAAATTAGGCTCAATTTGATACCAAGCTAATTTTGCTCTATTTCTATTGTAATCTAAATTATTGGTTAGCGAAGCCTCCGGAAATTTTGGATTACCTTGTGGTGTTGTTGCTAAGTTCCAAGCTACTAAAGGAAAACGAAGGTCGAGGCTGTTTCTTGTTCCTTCAAAATCATCTAAATAAATTAAGCCAGCATCACGTTCTCCAATTTGAGGAGGATGGCCAGGTTTAAAATAGGCACCTTCGCCATAAGCTGTTATGGTACTCATGGTTTTAGTGCTATAAAATGGAAGTTTATCTAACAACCTTGTTAAGCCAGGCAACTCACTTCGGTAACTAAAATCAATGCCATATAAAGTGTTTCGTACAGGATCTTCACCAATATTCATTTTGGTGAAAAATGGACGTTCATTAATACGTGTCATTGTTGCTCCTAACTGTAATTTTTTACTAGCATTATAATCTAACCTTATACCCAAAAAGCCACGTTGTTGTAATCCTTGAAAACCATTGTTTTCGTAACTTACATTCACAGGAACGCCACTGTTTATTATTGCTTGATTTAAAATTTTTACACTACCCAAATTGTAATCAATGGTATAATCTTGTCCTTCTACAAGGGCTTGCCCATTTGCATTTACTCTTACACTACCTGGAGGAATATTAAATGCACCAAGATAAATATCACTTCCTCCACTACCTTTTGCTTGCCCTTCCATTACAAACCTATCTACATTGGCATAAGTTTGTGCAATAGCTTTAATGCTATCGTACAATTGATTAAAAACATATTTACTTTTTACAGCAGCCATTGGTGGTGTTGTAAATGCACGACTTTCTAAATCTCTTCCAAAAGGTTCTAATACTGGAAAATAAATACGACCATATTGAGGTACAACCGTAAAATTTTCTACAAAATCGAACTGGCCATCGGGCTGTGGATCGTTTCTATTGTTTAATCTATCAAGATTTAATAAAGCAATCAAAGGTTTACCATCAACGGCAACATCACTTTCGGGCAAATATCTGTTTAAACCACCACTAGGTTGCTCATACATTACATTCAGCATAAATCCTTCGCGGCTTACGTTTGCCATATCTAAGGTGTACACATTTTTCATCATCAATCCCCAAATTGGTAGATTAATTCTGGCACTTGTTGCCTTAAGCATTTTTAAAAACAAAACCTTTTGAACGCCACTGCTTCTTTGTGATGTATCTAAGGCAACCTCTTGGCTAAACTCTCCAACTTTAAATACTTTACCATTGTATGTATATTCATAGGCAACACCTAAAACCTCATCGGGCTGTAAAAAAGTGTTCAACGAAATAAATCCAACTTGTGGGTTAAAGAAATATTCATTTGGATTAAGCTTACGAGCAAAAGTTTTTTCATAGTCGTTTACTGGTGTTAAACCTAATCCAAGTAAATTACTATTGATGTTTGATGATATACGATTATTTGGATTGTTAATTAAACGTTGGTATAAATTATTGCTACCATTATCTGGTTGCACTCTACTTGTTAAACTTGCAATGTTTGGATTGTGAGGAGCGTTTTCGCCCAAATCCATTAATGCCACAACATCTCTTGTATCGGTAGTTGCACCATTACGATTAGTAACCCAAACCTCAATTCTTTGAATTTGAAATTGACTAGTAGCAACAGGAATTTTACTCATGGCATTATTGTAGTTGCTCTTAAAATATTGACCCAACAAAAAATGCCTGTTTTCTTCGTAGTCGCTTAGTTTTTTTCTAAATTTTGTTACTGCTGCACCACCTTGTAAAGTTTGATTTTGCCTTTGACTTCGTTGATTGGCTAATGCTGCAGTTACAAATAACTTACCAAATTGTAAAGTAGTTTTTACACCAAATAAATTTTGTGCCGATGGTATTAATGTTCCCTTTGATTGAAAAGCAATATTACCAGCCTCAATACTTTTTAAAATTTCATCGTCACTGCCTTTGTAATCTAGTTTAATTTGATTTAGATAATCAAAATTTGCTAGAGTATTGTAGTTAATTGGTAATTTTAGTTTATCACCAATATTAGCATTTAACCCAACATTGGCATTCATATCAAAATCAAAACCACCTGTTCGTCTGGCACGCTCAGGTATGGTAGGATTGGCTGTGTACAAACCTTGATAACCCATTAAAATATCAATATTACCCGTTGGCTTAATATCGATAAATGAACCAATGGTTTTTTTAAGATTTCCTTTGGCATCTTTTGCCTGATTTTTTATATTTTCAATTTGAGATTTTGCATTGTTTAATGCCTGATCGGCACCTGGTGCAATATTTCCTAAACCAAAAGTTCTATCAAATAACTTATCATACACTCGTGTACGAGGTCGTTCTTGTTTTTTGTTAAGTTGTGTTAGGGCATCAGCTCTTAACTTAAAATAAGCAGCTTCTTCTTGCTTTGCTTTTATAGCATAAAACTCTTGGAAAGTTAAAAAGGTTGGCTTACGATAAGTTCTATTACCAATTTTTTCAACTATGTAATAACGTTTTGTTTTTCCGTCGTACTCTATAGATTTATTGATAAATAAGGTATCACTTATATCAAAAGCATTTCTATTTCGCCAAGTAAGAAAATCGCCTCTTCTATCTTGTATTGGAAAACGAAGAGCATTTGTATCTATTGTGCTAGGAGTGGTTTGGGCAAATAAAGAATCCATCGAGCAAATTGTAAGTATGCCGATGATAAAAAAGTGAGCTGTAACAAAAATTTTTTTCAAGAATTATAAACCTTAGTGAGGTAAAGTTTCTCTATAAGCTAAATATTTTTTAATGCCTGTTTAATTATGTCTTGCAATGATAGGTTAGAATTTGTAAAAATTACCTTTTGAACTGCTTTTTCTGCCATCGGTTTAGCAATTCCTAAAGCTACTAATGCGTTAATAGCATCTGAATTTTGCCCACTACTTGTTGGAGCTTCTGTAATATTAATGTTATCGTCGTTTAACAGATGTACCAATTTATCACGTAAGCTAACTACTAAAAGTTCGGCAGTTTTTTTACCAATTCCTTTAATTTTTACTAGTTCTACCAAATTGCTTTGAACGATATATTTTGCAATTTCAGTTTGCTTCATACTAGACAACATCATCCTTGCAGTTGCTGCTCCAACACCTGAAACACTTATTAGGTGCAGAAACATTTCCTTTTCTTTCTCCTCAAAAAAACCAAAAAGTGTTTGAGCATTTTCTGTAATATGAAGGTATGTAAACAATTTACCACTTTCAAGCTCCAAAATATGCTCATAGGTTTGCACACTAATTTGAATATCGTACCCAACACCATTTACATCAACAACAACTCGTGATGGTGATTTTTGAACAAATAATCCTTTTAAATATGCATACATGGCACAAAAGTATGTTGGATATCTTTATTAAAAATTAAAATTACTTTACTGAAAAAGAACTAAAGGGCTTAAAATAGTTTTTGGTACAAAAAAAGTGTAGAACCTAATTTTTTTATGTTGACTAACACCAACTACTATCTTCTGTAAATTTTTATTTTTTGGGTTAGTGAATTGATTGACTTCGAAAGCTTGAATAACTTGATTTTTAGAAGTTGGTTTAACAAAAAAACTATCGTTAGAATTACTATTAAACCCAATGCATCTAGAAGTTTCAAACGTCGTTTCTAACTTAGAAAAAACCTTTTGATTATTGATATGAATTGATTTTATAACAATGGATTTGTTTTTTGCAATTTGGAAGTATAAATTGTATTTAAATGACTTAGTTGGTGTAAGAGGTTCTCCATTTTGGTCAACTGCTATGGCTCCTAAATTGCTAATAGTTTCAGTAAAGTGCAGCAATTGAATGTTTTTTTTAACATCTTGTGCTGTTGCACTAATTACTAAAAATAAAAGAGAAGCTGCTAAGCAGCTCCTCCTTATGTATTTTAAAATATTTTTTTTCATCATGTTTTATGGCTTTACAAATTTTTTGGTTACTGTAAAGTTATTATTGTTGCTAACTCTTAAAATATAAGTACCAGAAAGTAATGCAACGCTATTAAAGTTTATTTGCTGAGTATTACCTTGAGGAATTGTTGTACGACCTTGTTGCAGCACATTGCCATTAATGCTAACTATTTGCCAGTTAATAAAATTATTTTGAGTACTTTTTATGGTAAATGCTCCATTACCTACAACTGGATTTGAGTTTAAAGAAACTTCATAAGCATCTTTTATACTTTTACTAGATTTTACTTGAACTGTATTTGAAAAAATAGCTTTTCCATTTGCCTCTTTACCCACTACTCTATAATACATGATAGGTTGATTGTATTGATGTGAGGCTTTTTGAAGATTAGTATTAATTACATCATTAAACTTCACACCATCATTACTTGCTTGCAAAATATATTTTACTTGTGCTGTTGCATCAATCCCTTTCCACTCTAAATTCACTACATTATCTTTATTACTAATTGCAGTTAAAGTAATATCTCTCAAAGGCAATACTTGTGATAAATTAGCTGTCCACAAACCTCTGCCATAGGTTGCAGCAACTATTGTATTGTCGTTAGCTTTAACTCTAAACATATCGGTTCGTACTAAAGGAAAGCCAGGACTTGGCAACCACTGTGTAGTAGCACCAAGTGCAGTGTTGTTGTAAAAAACTCCAGCTTCTGTTGCAAGTAATAATTTATTATTATTACCTGGCAAATAAGTAGCCCAACGCACAGGCATATCTGGCAAATTACCATCTATAGCTTCCCAAGTTGTACCTCCATTTGTTGTTGTAAATACTTTTTGAATTCCATAGTTTGTAAAAGTTACTGTAATATGGTTTTCACTAGTGCCTATGGCAATACATTTTAATGTTCCAAAAGAAAGATAACCGTTGCCTATGTCTGTTGTATTGGCTTCGGCAGCTGAGCTACTTGTAACATTATCTGCATTGGTGATTTTAAATAAATTTCCTGTGTTTGTGCCCACAAACAATGTTGTATTGCCAGGAACAGAATATGGAGAAACTGTAAACGCTGTTGGAGTACCATTGAATGTATTTGACATTGTAAATGTTGTAACATTATGCAAACCACTTTGGGTAGGATTGTTCCATCTTATAAATTTTTTATCGCCATCATTAGCATATAATTTTTGGTTTACTGCATCATAATCCATTGGGTTTACAAAACTACCATTAGCACTAAGTTGATGTGAAGTAAATGTATTACCCCCATCTAAACTCTTTCTTAAATTATTTCCTGTAAATGTTGTGAATTGAAATTCTGGATTTAGCTGATCAATAAAACTAAAGCATCCATCACCACCTGTAACTTCAATTGAATAACTTAAACCTGGTTGTTTTAATTGATGAGAGCCATTATCTTGTGTACCACCTAAAAAATAATCTGGTGTTGTAGGGTGTATGGCACAACTATAAAATTGTTTTATTCTTAAATTATAATTTTTATCAATAAAACTTCCCCCTCCGTTAGTACTATAAAAAAAGCCACCATCACCTGCAATCAATATTCTTTCTTGTCCTCCAACATACCACCATTTCATGGCATGATGGTCAGCATGTACATAAGGAGAGTTGGTAACCCAGTAACTAAAAATACCAACACTTTCACCACTGTTATAACTACGATAGCCATCTAACCCACCAACAATAAACTCATCGGTATTTGCGGGGTTTATCATTAAAGTTAAATTAACCCATCCTTGTGTATTGGTAACGCCAGTTGGGTAAGCTGAAAAAGGATTAGCTAAAGTCCAAGTTGCACCACCATCTACACTTTTATAACAACTATCTACATTAAATGAACTATTACAAGTAACGCCATACAGTACATTTCCTAAACAAGAAATTTCTAATCTGCGTGCAGTTACAGTTGAGTTTCTTAATCCAAAACTACTAGTCCATGTAGAGCTAGTAACAGTTGCAGGGTTATCGGTATATCTATGAAAAACTCTTGTACTAAAAAAACCAAGAGAAACATGCAATCTTCCAGTACTACTTATTTCAAAATCTGTGCATTCATTTGATGTTCCTGTGGGTGTAATGGTTGTCCAACTTGTTCCTCCATTTGTACTCCTCAACAATCCAAATTCACCAGTTGCATAGTACACATTACCATTAGCATCGCATTCAATTTTAAAACTTCTTTGAATATATGAAGTACTACTTAATAGTGTCCAGGTTAAACCTCTATCAGTACTTTTAAAAACACCTGTTCCTCTTACTGCACCTAAGTTAAAGAATGGTTCACCTGTAGCACAATACATAATATTTTTATTACTAGGATCTTGGCAAAGAGATGAAATAGAAAGATTACTCATAAAGTCGTTAACTGGCGTCCAATTGGGTTGAGCAGCTAAAAAGTTGGTACAACGCCAAATTCCTCCACTTACACCTCCACATATTACTGTGTTGCCAGTTGCATCTAATTCGTCAACAATAAAACTATTAATTCTGCCAGAAGTATAGCCTTCTGTTTTTGATGGTACAGCCCCTCTTCTATTGCCATTACTTGGGCCAACACTATCGAAATATGGGCCACGTTCTGTCCATATTCCTGATTCAGTTGCTAAGTATGGAGCCATACTTTCTTTTAAATTTTTGGTATAACTTATAGCTTCCCAAAGTTTTTGTTCTGGTACTTTTCCTGTTGTAGGATTTTTTACCATGTCAAATTCTTGTTGATATCGTTCGAGCAAATTTTCGTTTTCTTCGTTTTCTTCAGCTTCGTTTTTTAAATGATTACATGCAATAAAACTCCATGATATAAAAAGAACAAGCCAATAGCTTTTTTTCATATAAAAATTTTGGAGCTAAAATAAAGTAATAATGATTTAAATTTTGTTTAAATCTTTTTCGGCAAAAAATAAAAAAACTACAAGCCTCATAAGCCGGATTCTGTTTTTACACTATCATTTATCTTGTGTATTTATTACTAAATACATCTAATGCTGCCTACCCCAATGCTTAATTTACTTACGTAAACATTTAAACGAGCAGTTTAAAAAAGCATTTATACGTGGCATTGCAACACCTAAGGTTTACCCATAAAATATATTACTATACTTTATCGTAGGCTTTTACTCTACATTTTCACCTTTTCCCTGCTGTACAGCAAGGTAGTTATTTTCTGTGGCACTTTCTGTTTCTTATTACTAAGAACCTGGCTATTCACCAGTAGGTTACTCTTTGTTGTCCAGACTTTCCTTACAGTTGTTCACTGCACGATAGTTCGGGCTTGTAGCCTTGCAAATGTAAATTTTTGTTGTTGATATCTTAGAAATATTTAAAAGTATTAAACAATTTTAAGATGCGTAAAATATTAGCTAATTAAAATACGTTTTACAAAAAAACTGTAACATGATTATTGTATTATTAATTACAATCTTTCTGTTTGCAGGGTTATTTTTCACAAAAAAAACAGTTTGGCAATCAAGTAAAGGTCAAACAGAAGTATCATTGACAGAAAGTTTTTTTTGCTGGTTTACTAGCAAAGATTTTGTGCAAAATGCTCAAAACAGATGGGTTTATGCTTTTAGCAACCTAACCAATGCATTGTTATTACTTTGCTTTTTGGTTATTTTAGTTTGTGGTGCCATTTTGGTACTCAGCTTAGCGTAATTAATTTAATACCCAGTTTAAAAAATATTTTTAACTAAAAAGTTAATAATTTGGGTTTAAATTAAATTTTAAACTCCAATTCCTATTTTTACCGCCAATTTTAAATTTTGTGAGCAAGAAAACTGTATTTTTTTTAATAATATCTATCATTTTCATAGATCAATTTTCAAAGATTTATGTAAAGCTAAATTTTTTACCAAGTGAAACTGTAAATGTTATTGGTGATTGGTTTCAGCTTCATTTTGTAGAAAATGAAGGCATGGCTTGGGGCTGGAAATTTGGTGGAGATTTTGGTAAAATCTTACTTACCTTATTTAGATTAGTTGCTGTAGTTTGGGGTACTTTTTTAATAAAAGATTTTATAGAAAAAAAGTATCACAAAGGATTTATAACTTGTGCTGCACTTATATATGCTGGTGCATTAGGAAACTTAATTGACAGCATGTTTTATGGATTAATTTTTGACACCTCTTGCTTAGCAAATGGTAAAAACTGCTACGTTGTGGCAAATGCTTTTGCAGGGAAAGGCTATAGTAGTTTTTTACATGGAAAGGTAGTGGATATGCTATACTTTCCTTTAGTAAAAGGTACTATTCCTAGTTGGTCTCCTTTATGGGGCGGCGAGCCATTTACTTTTTTTAGTCCTGTTTTTAATATTGCCGATGCATCTATATCCATTGGTGTAATTACAATTTTTGTTTGTCAGGGTTGGTTTTTTAAAAACGAAACAAGCACCAACAATAAAACCATTGAAACAAATATTGTAGTAGATGACAATGCACAAGTAATGTAATATTTACATAGATTTATCATCTTTAAATGCCCATAAATGCAAACAAGCATACGTTTTATAGGGCGACCATTTAGCAGATATTGCTTCCATTTTTAATTTCAGCTCCTTTTTATTATCAGTAGGTAAATGGTACAATTTAATCATTGCTTGTTGAATGCCTAAATCATCAACTGCAAATACATCTTCTCTTGCAAGGGTAAACATTAATAACATTTCAACCGTCCATCTTCCAACGCCCTTAATTTGAGTTAACAAATCAATAATTTGTTCGTCTTTAAGTTTATGTAAACTAGTATCAGTTATTTTATGATCAATGCAAAAATTACATACATTATACACATAATTTATTTTGGCATAACTCAATCCTATTTCCCTTAACTCAGCCTCTGTTTTTTGCAAAATTTTTTTAGGAGTTATTGCTTTTCCATTAAATAAACTTAAAAATCTATTAAAAATTACATCAGCCACTTTTGTACTTAATTGTTGGCCCATAATGCTTCTTATTAACTGAAGCGGTATATTTTGTTTTAATTCTAAAGCAAATGTATCGTCTCCAATAACCAAAGCAAGTTTAGCATCTTTATACAAATGTTTTTTGTAACTCATTCATCAAAATTGAGGAACTGAAAAATCAAATCCAAAAAATAAAATATCATTTTTCAACACCTATATATTTGCAATCTATCAATTAAAATTACTATTCATGTTTATAGAACCAAATATTAGTGGAGAAAGAAGGGGTTGGATTGAAGTTATTTGTGGTAGCATGTTTAGTGGTAAAACTGAAGAATTAATTCGTCGTTTAAAACGAGTAAAAATAGCCAACTTAAAAGTAGAAATTTTTAAACCTGCTATAGATACAAGATATGATGAAACGCAGGTTGTAAGCCATGATGCCAATGCCATTCAAAGCACCCCAATAGAAAGTTCTCAAACCATTTTGCTCATGGCTACAGATGTTGATGTTGTAGGAATTGATGAAGCACAATTTTTTGATGCAGAAATTGCGAATGTTTGTGAAACGCTAGCTTTAAAAGGAATTAGAGTAATTGTTGCAGGACTAGATATGGACTACTTAGGAAGACCTTTTGGACAAATGCCTAATCTTTTGGCAGTGGCAGATTATATTACTAAACTACATGCAATTTGTGTGCAATGTGGCAACATTGCCAATGTTAGCTACAGAAAAACAAGTCAAGAAGGGCAAGTTTTGCTCGGTGAAAAAGACATTTACGAGCCAAGATGTAGGGTTTGTGCAACAAAAAAATAGAGTTTTACCCCAAATGCCTTGCAGCTGTGAAGTATGCTTATATATTAACAACACAACTACTACCTTATGTTAAATAAACTTCCTATTTCTAAAACTGCTGCAATTGGGATATTAGTTTCGGCACTAGGATTTTTTGTTGATATTTACGATATGATGATTTTTTCATCAATTAAAGAAAAAAGCTTTGTTGCCTTACATCTAACCAATGAAAACAATGAATGGACTTTATACACTAGAGATATTTTAAACTTTCAAATGATTGGAATGCTAATTGGTGGATTTTTATGGGGCACCATAGGTGATAAATTTGGCAGACTTAAAGTGTTATTTGGTAGTATTTTTATGTACAGTTTATTTACATTTTTAAACGCTTATGTGAGTAATGTAAATGAATATAAATGGTGTAGATTTTTTGCAGGAATTGGTTTAGCTGGTGAGTTGGGTGCTGGTATTACTTTAGTAACAGAACAAATTGATAAAAAATATCGAGGCTTTGCTGTGGCAATAGTTGGTTGTATTGGAATGCTAGGTGCTGTAACTGCTGGTTTAGTTAATTCATTATCCATTACATGGAAATTTGCTTATTTACTAGGTGGCTTTATGGGCATAATGCTGCTAGTTTTAAGATTAGGTGTTATTGAAAGTGGCATGTTTAACACAATGAGCAAAAATGAGCAAATTAGTAAAGGCAATTTTTTTATAATTCTAAAAAACAATAACTTATTAAAAAAATTTGCTTGTGTTTTATTGGTGGGTTTACCAAGTTGGTATGCCTCAGGAATTTTAGTTACTCACACAACTGTTATTGCAAAAGGCATGAATATGCAAGGCACATTACCCATAACAGCCAAAGTTTTAAGCTTAAATTTTTTAGGGTTTGCTGTAGGTGATATTTTGTGTGGATTACTTAGCCAATATTTAAAAAGTAGAAAAAAAGCAATTTTCACTTTTTTAAGCTTATATAGTTTTTTTGTAATTCTTTATTTTAGTATTGGTAAAGAAAACATAGTGTTGTACTATAGTTTGTTTATAGGTATGGGCATTAGTATTGGATACAGTGTAATGCTTTTTACTTTAGCAGCTGAGCAATTTGGCACCAATTTAAGAACTTTAGTAAGTAGCACTTCGTTAAATTTGGTAAGAGCTTGGACCATACCTTTAAGTTATTCATTTACATATTTTGCCACAATATTCAACAACAATTATTATAAAAGTGCTATGGTAATTGGCATTATTTGTATAACCATAGCCTTAATTGCTTTAACACAATTAGAAGAAACATTTAATAAAAATTTAGATTACTACAATTAATCCGCCATACATGAATCATCTTTTAAAAATACATCCAAAAATTAAAGAAGCTTTACAAAACAATCAACCAGTTGTTGCACTCGAAAGTACTATTATTTCTCACGGAATGCCTTATCCAAAAAATGTTGAAACAGCTTTAGCTGTTGAAAAAATTATTGAAAACGAAGGAGCCATACCTGCTACTATTGCCATTATCAATGGCGTTTGTTGCGTAGGTTTAACTGTTGAAGAAATAGAAACTTTTGGCAATGCTAGTAATGTTGAAAAAGTAAGTACAAGAGATATTCCTTATATCTTAAATCAAAAACTATTTGGAGCTACAACTGTTGCAGCTACTATGAAAATTGCTAGCATGGCTGGCATAAAAGTGTTTGTTACTGGCGGTATTGGTGGCGTTCATAGAGGTGCTACAACAACTATGGATATTAGTGCTGATATTATTGCAATGTATGATACTAACGTTGCTATTGTTTCTGCAGGAATAAAATCTATTTTAGATGTTGGTTTAACCCTAGAGGTTTTAGAAACACATGGCATCCCTGTGATTACTTATGGTCAAAAAAAACTGCCTGGTTTTTACAGTAATGATAGTGGCTTTGATAGCCCATTGTTTTTACATAAAACTGAGGATATTGCAAAAGTTATTCAAACAAAGTGGCAATTGAAATTAAATGGTAGTGTTTTAATTGCTAATCCATTACCTAAAGAATTTGAAGTTGAAAATACTGAAATTGAAAAACATATTTTACAAGCTTTAGCCGAAGCAGACCAACAAAAAATAACGGGTAAAAATATCACTCCTTTTTTACTTAAACATATTGCCAATCATACAAAAGGTGAAAGCTTAGAAGCTAACATAGCACTAATTAAAAACAATGCATTAATAGGGGCAAAAATTGCTAAAGAACTAGCTGCATTAAATACAAATTAGCCAAAAAACTCAACAAAAATATTGGGCGTTTCTTGAATTTTTATACAATGTAGTTGAACATCCAAAGGCAAATGTGGTTGTAATTCTTTCCAAAATGCAATAGCCAAATTTTCTGTACTACACATTTGACCCTCTAAAAAGCTAACATCAAGATTTAGATTTTTATGGTCTACCTTATCGGTTATTACTTTTTTTATGATGATACTTAACTTTTTGGCATCAAAAACAAATCCTGTGTTGGGGTTTGGATTTCCTTTTACTGTAACATAAAGATCGTAATTATGGCCATGCCAATTTTCATTTGCACATGGACCAAAAACAGATTCATTCTCTTCTTTACTCCAATTTGGATTATACAATTTGTGGGCAGCATTAAAATGTTCTTTACGAGTAAGATAAACCATTTAGCAAAATTATGGTTTGCCACAAAAAAAACAAAACCGTCTTTTTTAAAAAGACGGTTTTGTTGAATATCAATAATTAAAAAATTAATTAGGATTTACTACAGCAGCACTTCCTGCAGCTGGTGGATTATAAGTTAACTCATTACCAGGTACATCCCAAAAGTCTAAGTAATTATATACTATAGTTGCATTATTACTTACAACGCCAGTATTTTTCATTGCAACACAACCAGTTCTTCCAGAAGTAGAAGTTGCTACTCCCCATCTACGAGCATCCCAAAAACTTAAACCACGTAAGGCGATTACTACTCTTCTTTCTCTTCTTAATTCCTCACGAGCTTGTGCTTGTGTTAAACCAGTGCCTGCAACTGCAGCCAAACCAGCACCTTGCAATGTTCTTAATGCATCAATTATTGCTAAACCAGTCTCTACCCCTGCTCCTCCTAAATTAATGTGTGCTTCTGCTTTCATTAATTCATTTTCTTCGTAAGTTACACTTATTGGCATTTCAAAAGCCCCTGGTGTACCATTTGCGTAAACAACTACCCCTGATAAACCATTGCCTCCATTCACAAGAGCCCAACGAGTAAAATGTGCATTCCCTCTATCACTTTGACCAGTATATGGAGTACCTTGAGTGAAATTATTATCTTTTCTTCTATCGCCTGTTTTAAATTCTTGAATCAATCTCTCACTAATTTTATATGTTGCCCCACCTGGAGAACTAGAATAAGTTCTACCCATAATTAGTTGATTAGAGAAAAATAAATCACCTCTTGCATCTGATCTTACTGTAAATATTTTATCAGTATTTGACAAACCAGAATTTGCTAATGATAAAACAGCATTCCAATCGGCTGATGACATACTTGCAGAGGTTTTGCTAACTAATAAATTTCTTGCTTTTAAAGAATTCACATGCTTTGCTAACATTGCAGGAGACAAAGGACCGCCATTTCCAACTTGAAAAATTGTTGGAATAATTTTACTCCAAGTTTCAGTAAATACGCTTGCACTTGGTGCACTATTAGCATCTGCAACTGCCTTATCTAAAACAGTACTGGCTTCTTGTAAAATTCTTTCTTTAGTAACGTAATTTCCATTAGTACCAAATGCAGTATTAACAATTAACCCTGCATAATAAGTACTCCCAATTCTACTGTATGCGAAACCTTTCCACCAATTTGCCCAAGCTTTAATTGCAGCTTTTTTACTTGCAGCATCACCAACGTATGTTGCTGCATCTGCTTTTTCTAAAAGTAAATTACAAGCTCCAATTAAGTTGTACATGTGTGCCCACTCGTAATAAACAAAATTATTACCTGCCTGCTGATTAACATTAACTTGTCGTAATAATGCTTTTTGAGTATTAGGTGAATTTGGATTTAAAACTACACTTGCATCATCATGTGTTACACTTTGTGGACAACCAAGTGCATTCATAAATGCATTTGCAGCATCACATCCTATCACATCCCCCATTAATTCATGAAATCCTGTAGCTCCACTCCAAAAAGGACCAAAAACCCCATCAGTATATTTTGCCGTTTTAAATCCAGTTGTATAAATTCCACCTGTCGCAAAATTTATAATTCCATTTTCGCTTCCCAAACTAGCTGGTGTTGGGCTATTTGGGTTTTCTACAGCCAAGTCTTTAGAACAACTCGACAATAGAAGCACTGCTAATGATAAATTTATTATTGTTTTTTTCATTTTTATATTTTTTTTTGATTAAAAACCTACATTTAATCCAAATTGATATGTTTTAATATTTGGTAT
>JBMLOR010000188.1:0-12898 GCA_049242865.1 Chitinophagaceae bacterium
GCAGAAAGCCACCCCATTATTAGAGATGAAAACGTATGCTATGCAAGTAGTTTAAAGGCCATACAACTAGCTCAAAAAAATGGCACACGACTTCATATATTACACATTTCAACAGCTAAAGAATTAGCATTGTTTGGCAATATGCTTTCATTAAAAGATAAAAAAATAACATCTGAAGTATGTGTACATCATTTGCATTTTACTAGTGATGATTATGCTAAATTAGGATACCAAATAAAATGTAATCCTGCTATAAAAAGTAGCAATAATAAAGATGCTTTATGGAAAGCTTTGCTCGATGACCGTTTGGATATTATTGCCACTGACCATGCCCCACACTTGCTCACTGAAAAAGGTTTTGATGAAAATGGTAATCTAATTGAAAATGCAGATTATTTTAAAGCTCATGCAGGGCTTCCTCTTGTACAGCATAGCTTGCAATTGATGATGTATTATGTAGCAAAAGGTTATTTAACTATTGAAAAAATGGTAGAAAAAATGTGTCATAACGTTGCTTTATGTTTTGATGTTAAAGAAAGAGGTTTTTTGCGTGAAGGATATTTTGCAGATATTGTTTTAGTAAATCCAAACAAACAATACACAATTGATAAAAAAAATATTCTGTATAAATGTGGTTGGAGTCCGTTAGAAAATTTTACAATGCCGGCAACTATTGAAAAAACTTTTGTAAATGGACATTTAGTTTATGGAAATAATCAATTTGATGAATCTGTAAAAGGTTTGGCATTACAATTCGATAGAAATTAAATACATTTTCATGCAAATAGATAATACTACTTTAAAAGACCTAAATATTTTTAGCAGTGAAGATGAAAATGGTAGTATTTACAACTTGTTGAACTTTGCACAAACCATTGATGGAAGACAGTTTTTAAAAGCCATTCTTAGTAATCCATTAGATACTGTTGATGCAATTGAAGACGTGCAAATTTTGTTGCAAGAATTACAAGCAGTGCAAAATAAATTTCCAAAAAAAATTACCAATGGTAGCATAATGGTAATGGAAAAGTTTTATGAAACACCAATTGAAGATTTGCCCCAAAAGCCCAATAAACTAAATACACTAATTTATAAACTTATTAATGGAACCGATTATGCAGTTACAACATACTCGATTATTCATTTTGTTCATTTTGTAAATGGCATGTACTTTATAACTAAACTTTTGCAACACACTAAAAGTAAAAGTTTAAAAACTTGGATTGAAAAAATTAGTTTTTTATTAAAACATCCTGTTGTACAGCAAATGATAGCAATTGAAGATGAAACAAAACTTACAAATACACAAAAAATTTATTTTGCAAACCATTTAAAATATAATTTCAAACACACTTGTATTCAGTTGATTGAGCAATATGCAAGGCTAGATGCTTATTTAGGTTTAGCTATAGCTTGCAGCCATTATGGTTTTAGTTTTCCAAAATTTGTAACAACCCCAATACCATCATTTAAAGTTAAAGGTCTATACCATCCATTATTAAAACAGCCCATAAGTTATGATGTAGATTTGCAAAAAGATAAAAATTTTCTTTTCTTAACAGGTGCAAACATGGCTGGAAAAAGTACTTTTATTAAAGCTGCTGGCATTGCAGTTTTTTTGGCTCATGTTGGTATGGGTGTACCAGCTAAAAACTTAGAGCTCAGTTGTTTTGATGGATTACTAAGCAATATTCAAGTAAACGATGATATTACAAAAGGAGAAAGTTACTTTTTTAACGAAGTGCAGCGAATTAAAAAAACAGCAGAAATAATTGGCAACGGAAAAAACTGGTTTATTTTAATAGATGAGCTTTTTAAAGGCACCAATATTCAAGATGCCATGAAATGTAGT
Organism: Chitinophagaceae bacterium; assembly: GCA_049242865.1. Classification (GTDB taxonomy): domain Bacteria; phylum Bacteroidota; class Bacteroidia; order Chitinophagales; family Chitinophagaceae; genus CAIVPM01. Next base: position 1,853 of record JBMLOR010000188.1, read on the forward strand.
ATTACTGTTATCAATGGATTACACAAAATGCAGAATGCTTTGTTTATTTTATCTACACATTTGTATGAAATTGGAAACGATATTAAACACAACCAAAACATTGTTTTTAATTACTTTGAAACTAAAATTGTAAACAATGAATTGCAATTTGGTTATTTACTAAAGGAAGGCATTAGTAACGATAGGCTTGGATATTTAATTTTAGAAAAAGAAGGGGTTGTAGAACTATTAAAAAAGTTATAAATAGTGCGAAATATTAAATTTTTATAAAATGTTAGTAAAAAATTTTGTGTTTTGTATTTGTAACATTATCATTGCATTTCAAACGATTTAAATAATGAGAAAGATTTTTTCACAGCCTAAAACTCTTTTAATTGGTTTAGCATTAATGCTTAGCCTAAATGTGTTTTCTCAGCTAGACCCAAATTCTGGAACTAGTGGAGGTAGTAGCTCAAGTACTTCTTCTGGTGACCCAGATGCTCCAATAGATGGTGGAATAAGTTTACTTATTGCTGCTGGTGCTGCTGCTGGTGCACGAAAAATTTATAAAAACAAGAAAGAAAATAATTCAACTGAAATTTAATATTTCGGTTCTTCATATTTTTTAGATACCTCATTTTAAAATGGGGTATTTTTATTGGCCATATACATGAATTACAACAAACATATTTTACATTTCTGTCTTTTAATTTTTGTAATAATGCTGTTTGTTTCAATATTCATTTATATCAATAAAATTAAGTCTCCATACTTTAACAATATTAGTATCATTAGTGATCTTACAAAATCGTCAACGATAGATACTAGCAATACTAAAACAGTACAAGCTAATCAAACAAAAAGTATTGATGATTTAAAAATATACCAGCCCAATCAAACACAAATTCTAACCAATTTTAGTAGCGATACCAATAATGTAGCATTAGCTCCTTTTCTTATAAAATTAAAAAAACTCTTTGCTACCAAAAAGGGAAAAATAAGGATAGCTTATTTAGGCGATAGTATTATTGAGGGAGATTTAATTTCGCAAACTTTACGAAAACTGCTTCAAGAAAAATTTGGTGGAAATGGAGTGGGTTTTATACCCATAACATCGGTTGTATCAAACTTTAGAATAAGTGTAAACCACAGTTATAGCCCTAATTGGCGAGAAAGTAATTTTAGAAACAAAACAGCAACTACACCATTATTTTTATCGGGTAAGGTTTTTTTTGCAAATGGGTATAATTGGGTAGAAATTACCGACAAAACAACTCAACAACAAACAAAAAAATATTTATATACTAGCTATAAACCCAATACAGGACAGATTGTTGTAAACAAAATTTATCAAAGTTTAAGTGCTCCCAACTTGTTTAATAAAATATTAGTAGACAGTGTTGTTGGTAATAAAATTAGAATAGAAAGTAGTGATACTTTTTTTCCTTTGTATGGCGTAAGTTTTGAGTCAGATAATGGTGTTTTTGTTGATAATTTGAGCTTTAGGGGCAGCGGTGGTTTTGAGTTTAATAATATTGATATCAACTTTTTACAAAATGTAAACGCTGCCGAACCTTATGATTTAATCATTTTGCAATATGGAGCAAACGTTATTAGTAGCAGTAATCAAACTAATTTTAGTTGGTATTATAAGTCAATGATTAATAGTATAGATAAGTTAAAAAAAGGATTTCCTCAAGCAAACTTTTTATTAATGGGAGCTGCTGATAAAGCATTTAAATATCCTGATGGGGTTTACACAGCAAAAGGTTTAAGTGATTTGGTTGAAACACAGCGAAAAATTGCTTTTGATAATAACATTTGCTTTTACAATACTTTTGAAAGTATGGGAGGTGCAAATACAATTGTAAATTGGGCTACACAAAGCCCCCCACTTGCAGCAAAAGATTATACACACGTTAGTTTTAAAGGAGCTGAAGTTTTAGGCACTACTTTTTTTAAAATTTTAATGGAGCATTACAATAAAATTCCCTAATTAGCCCAAAAATGCCTCAACTGCTTTTTTTACGCTTCCATGTTTTATAAGTAAGTCTTTTGCGTGTTCGTAATTGTTAATCTTAATTTTTTCCATAAGCATCTTAACACCTCGGTCTACTAATTTAATATTAGTTAGTTGCATATTCACCATTTTATTGTCTTCTACTCGGCCAAGTTGTATCATAGCAGCAGTGCTAATCATATTTAATACTAATTTTTGAGCAGTGCCACTTTTCATTCTTGTGCTTCCTGTAACAAATTCTGGCCCAACAATTACTTCAACAGGGAAATCAGCAGCTTCGCTAACAGGGCTATTTGGATTACACGAAATACTACCTGTGGTTATTCCATGTTTTTTGCATTCTTTCAAAGCACCTATTACATAAGGTGTTGTTCCACTAGCAGCTAAGCCAACCACAACGTCTTTATCACTTACAAAATGTTGTTGTAAATCGTACCATCCTTGCAGGTTACTATCTTCGGCATTTTCTACAGCTTGTGTAATGGCTTTATCACCTCCAGCAATTAAACCAATTACAAGTCCATAAGGAACACCATAGGTAGGTGGGCATTCACTTGCATCTAAAATGCCTAATCTTCCACTAGTGCCAGCACCTATGTAAAATAGTCTTCCTCCCGAAAGCATTTTATCACTTATTGCTGTAACCAATTTTTCAATTTGAGGAATCACAGCTTCTACAGCTAAGCTTACTGTTTTATCTTCTTTATTAATGTTTACTAGAATTTCTTCTACACTCATTTTTTCTAAGTGCCTGTAGTTAGATGGCTGCTCAGTAACTTTTGTAAATGTACTCAAGAAATAAATTTTTATTATACAAAAATATGGTTAATTGCCTTTATGAAATTTTACTAAACCTTCCATTGGTTTTTTTAGCACTTTGCCAAATTTAAGTTGTGATTGATGACATAGGTTTTGCAAAACATCTTTAAAGCCAAATGCTACACTGCCAACAAAACTTAATGGATATTTCCAAGCTTCGTTGTACTTAAACAAATGTTGAAAATAGAAATCGTATAATCCATCCTCAATAATATTTTCTATCATATAATGGCCTCTGTTTTCTGCTAAAAAAATAGTGAAGTTGGCTAAATATCTGTTTGCTAGTGGCTTTTTATATACATTTTCTAAAATTTCATGAGCGTTAGTTTTAAATCTATTCTCAAAAGCAAGCAAAAGCTCATCGTCAAATATTTTATATAAATAATGTTGAATTACTTTTTTCCCTAAATAAGCTCCACTGCCTTCGTCGCCCAAAACGTAGCCTAAGCCGGGTCGGTTTTTTACAATTTTAGTGCCATTGTAAAAGCAAGAATTACTACCTGTTCCTAAAATACAAGCTATACCTTTTTCGTGCTGTAGTAAAGCCCTAGCAGCTGCTAACATATCTGTATTCACTTCTATTTTAGCATTTTTAAACGATTTTTTGAGGGCCTTTTTGATAATTAATGCATTTGTTGGATTGCTTAAGCCTGTACCATAAAAATAAATATGAGTGATATTTGTATTTCCTGCCTTCTTAACTATATGATTATCAATTAATAGTATAATTTCTTCTAACTTCAGAAAATAAGGACTAATTCCAATTGTTTCAATGGTCTTTTTTTTGCCATTGTTAATTAGGCACCATTCACATTTGGTAGCTCCACTATCAACGATTAGTATAGGCATGTTTGTTTATTTAATGGGTAAAGATAAATTTTAAGCCTTATTTAATATCATTTTAATCATAGATTGGTTAATCATTCAACAATATTAATAGTTTTGTACAAGTATTAATAGATAATTTAATTAATTATTAAGGAAGCATCAATCTTAAAGAAAGATGTATCATATTGGTTTTAAACATTAATAATTAATTTTTTAAATCAACCCTTATGAAATTAAAAATTTACTTTTTTGCAATTTTACTTGCCTTAGGTTTTGGATGTTTTTCACAAGGATATACTGTTAATGTTTTTGGGTATGTAAAAGATAGTTCTGGAGCTGCATTAGCAAATAGAGCAGTGATAATAGCTGTAGATTCTTTTAATTCTAATACTTGCAGATATATCAAAACTAAAATTACTAATGCCAATGGATATTACAGTGATACAGTAGTTTGTCTTGTAGGAACAGCAAGTAGTGTAAAAGTATCAACTGCTGGCTGTAATGGAGCATTAATTACAAATGTTTATACTATTCCAACTACAAGAAAAGTAGAAGCAAATTTTAGAATTTGTGTAGCAAATTTACCACCACCAATTGTAATTAGATGTAATGCTAGTATTTCAGCACAAGTAAATGCAAAAACTGTAAACTTTAGCAGTGCTGCAAGTACACCTGGAACTTTAGATAGTATAATTTCAAGAAGTTGGAGTTTTGGTAATGGAACTGTTATTAATAGTAATACAGCAAATACCACCTACACTTATTCAACTTGGGGTACATATAATGCTTGTGTTTTAATTACAACAGCAAAAGGTTGTGCAGATACGGCTTGCCTTAATGTTGTTATAAAAGATAGCACCACAACACCCGTAAACTGTGCAGCTAACTTTACACATATAGTGAATAAGCTTAATGTAAAATTTAATAGTGTATCAGCCCAAACTTCGTCTAACGATTCAATTATTGAAAGAAACTGGATATTTGGAGATGGTACTTCTTTAGGTGGTAATGTAGTAAATCCATCAAAAAATTATACTACTACAGGTTTGTATAGTGTATGTTTAACTATTAAAACAAAACTAGGATGTACCAATCGTTATTGCTTAGTAATTCCTGTAATCGACAGTACTCCAACACCAACTTTAATTTGTAAAGCTGCGTTTACTTATGTGCCTACGGCTAATGTGGTAAAATTTAATAGTGTAGGAAGTAGTTTTTTAAGTGGAGATTCGATAATTAGTAGAACATGGAGTTTTGGAGACAGTTCAGTTTTAACAGGCAATGTAGTTGATCCTACAAAAACTTACAGTAAACCGGGCGTTTATACAGTTTGTTTGAAAATAACAACAAGGCAAGGATGTACTAACACGTTTTGTGGTACTGTAATAGCTACAAATGTTCCTAGTGCTTGCATACCTCAGTTTTCTACAGAAAGAATAAATGGAACAAAAAACATCAGATTCAATAGTAACATGAGTTGGGTTGCTGCAAATGATTCTATTATCGAAAGAAGATGGAGCTTTGGCGACGCCACAACATTATTGGGTAATGTTGTAAACCCTCTTAAAACATATCCTTACAATGGCGTATATAATGCATGTTTAAAAATAAGAACAGCAAAAGGTTGTGTAAATGAGTATTGTAGAGCAGTTGTTGTAGCAGACAGTTTATCTAACTTTAATCCATCAACAAATAATGGTGTTAAAATTGTAAACTTGTTTCCATTACCTGCACGAACTAATTTAGCAGTAAATATTTGGAGTAGAAATAATAATGTAAGATGTGAAATAAGTATTTTTGATATTTATGGTGTAAAAAAATGGAGCAGTGTTGTAAATCTTGTTCAAGGAAACAATATACAAAATGTTGCTGTTACTAGTTTACCAATGGGCCCTTATTATATAAGAATAAATACCCCAGTTGGTAACGATAGCAAGCCATTTTTTAAGTTCTAGGTTCTCATTGTTTGTCATATATGGTTACAAGCCTAGCAGTAAAATGCTAGGCTTTTTTTATTTTTTAAAAAATTATATGTACATACATTCATTTTCCTATATTTGTAATCTAAAAATTTTAAAAACATGAAAAAATTAAAAATAGCAGCAATTGCAAGTGTTGCTTTGGTAAGCATGTATGCTTTTAGTCCTAAATCAGTTAAATTAGTAGAAACTAATTACAAAGCAAATCTAGAAACTAGTAAAGTAGAGTTTTCTGGAAGTAAAAAAAATGGGTTTCATCCAGGGGTTTTAAGTTTAAAAAGTGGTGGTTTAGCAGTTGAAGGTGGAAAAATTACAGGAGGAAATTTTGTAATTGATATGGCAAGTGTAAAGGTTACAGATGGTGCTGGTGAAAAATTAGCTGGGCACTTAAAAGCTCCAGATTTTTTTGATGTAGCAAAATTTGGTGAAGCAACTTATAACATTACAAGTGTAAATTATACTAGCGAAAACACTGCTACAATTAAAGGAGACTTAACTGTAAAAGGTGTAACTGTAGGTGTAAATTTTGATGCCTTTATAAGAAGTGTTGACGAAGCTAAAGGAACAGTTTTTGCTGAAGCTTTCTTAAACTTAGATAGAACTTTGTTTGGAATGAATTATGGCGTTGGTAACGTAAGTAAAGACGTTCAAATTGGTATTCACTTATTTGCAAGTAAATAATAAGTTGTTTTAAAAATTATAAATGAGGCTGCCTTTTTTAGGCAGCCTATTTTTTTTAAAGCATTTTTTATGTATAAAATAAAATAGTGCAAGTAATAAAAAACAAAAAAGCCTCATCTTTTACGATGAAGCTTTTGTGATCCGGATTGGATTCGAACCAATGACCCACAGCTTAGAAGGCTGTTGCTCTATCCAGCTGAGCTACCAGACCAAATTGGGCTGCAAATAAAGTTCTTTTTTTCTTTTTCACAAAGCTTTTTGCAAAAAACTTATTTTAATTGATGGGTGATGTTATTAGCCATTTATTTTGCAGCTCAATAACGATTCTGCTAATGCCATCAACTTCTTATGTTGTCGACAACCAAGATGTATCTATTCATCAAATCAAGCAACTTATTCATAAGCCACATATTATTCAGTTAAGTGAGCAATCTATTCATCAAATAAACAAGTGTTTTTATTTTTTACAACAAAAAACCTCTCAAACCAACCAACTTTTTTATGGTATTAATACAGGTTTTGGTTTTTTACAAAATGTAGCCATTAGTCAGCATCAAACTCAAGAACTACAGTATAATTTGCTAATGAGCCATGCCTGTGGTGTAGGTAGTAAAGTGCCAACTGAAATAGTAAAACTGATGCTATTGCTTAAAATAAAATCTCTAAGCTATGGTTTTAGTGGTGTGCAACTTGCTACTGTACAAAGGTTGATAGATATGTATAACCATCAAATTATTCCCATAGTATATACCCAAGGTTCGTTAGGTGCAAGTGGAGATTTATCGCCTTTAAGTCATTTGTGCTTGCCTATTATTGGCATGGGTGAAGTTGAGTTTGAAGGTAAAGTTGTTGATACACATCAACTATACCAACAACTTGAATGGAAACCTGTTTCGTTGCAAAATAAAGAAGGCTTAGCATTAATTAATGGAACTCAGTTTATGAGTGCCTATGGCATGTATTGCTTGCAAAAAGCTGAAAAATTATTGCAATGGAGTAATATAATTGCTGCCATTTCTTTAGATGCATTTAATGGAAGTGTAGAGCCTTTTCATCCTTCAATTCATAAAATTAGAAAACAAAAAGGTCAAATTAAAGTTGCAGCAACAATTTTAGAATTGCTAAAAGATAGTGCTATTGCAGCTCAGGCTAAAAATACAGTTCAAGATCCCTATTCGTTCAGATGTATACCACAAGTGCATGGTGCAAGTTTCGATACTTATGAATTTGTGTTGAACACTTTTTTGAACGAAATAAATGCTGTTACAGATAATCCAAATATTTTTCCTGATGAAGATTTAATAGCTAGTGGTGGTAATTTTCATGGCCAACCTTTAGCACTTGGATTAGATTATTTGGCAATTGCCATGAGTGAAATAGCTAATATCAGTGAAAGAAGAACGTATCAATTAATAAGTGGTCAACGTAATCTTCCATTATTTCTAATACAAAATCCTGGTTTACATAGTGGTTTTATGATTCCTCAATACACAGCTGCAAGTATTGTAAGCCAAAATAAACAGCTTTGCACACCAGCAAGTGTAGATAGTATTAGTAGTAGCAATAATCAAGAAGATCATGTAAGTATGGGTGCAAATGCAGCTACAAAATGCTTACAAGTGGTTGATAATGTAGAAAAAGTATTGGCAATAGAATTATTATGTGCAGTGCAAGCTTTAACCTTTAGAAATCCACAAAAAACTGCTCCTTATTTACAAAAAATTGCAGATGATTTTCAGGCAAAAATTCCTTTTAATCACCAAGATAGAATTTTGCACCACGATATCATGTTGGCAATCGATTTCTTAAACACTTACGAACTAAATTAATTATAAATTGTTTAACCTTTAGTTTGTTTTTTAGAAAGAAAAATAAGCGTTATTTGCCGAAATCTTTCAACCTAACAGTCGTTAGTTAATAAACACTTTAATTATGAGTAACACAAAAATAGCAGTAGCCAAAGGCGATGGAATTGGTCCAGAAATTATGGATGCCGTATTAAGTATTTTTAATGCAGCTAATGTGCCATTAGATTACGAAGTTGTAGAAATGGGTAAATGGGTTTTTGATAAAGGCTTTAGTAATGGTATGACGCCAGAAGCCCAAGCAACCATTGAATCTTTAGGTATTTTGTTTAAAGGGCCAATGGAAACACCAAAAGGAAAAGGTGTAAAAAGTGTAAACGTTACAGCTCGTAAAACTTGGAATACTTACGCCAACAAACGTTCTTTTCAAACACTACATGGTGTAGATACTGTTTTTAGCAAAGCAGGAATACCAATTGATATTACAATTGTAAGAGAAAATATTGAAGATACTTATGGTGGTATTGAGCACATGCTAACTCACGATGTGGCTTTGTGTCGCAGATTTGTTACACGTCCAGGTAGCTATCAAGTTATTAAATATGCTTTTGAAATGGCTAAGAAAAAAGGTGCAAAAAGAATAACTTGTGGCCACAAAAGCAACATCATGAAAATTACTGATGGCTTGTTTTTAGAAGTTTTTTATGAAGTAGCTAAAGACTATCCTGAACTTAAAGCAGATGACGTAATTGTAGATGATTTGTGTATGAAGTTGGTGGTTCGCCCAAATGAGTTTGATGTAGTGGTGTTAACTAACTTACAAGGCGATATTGTAAGTGATTTATGTGCTGGTTTAGTAGGTGGTTTAGGTTTTGCACCAAGTGCAAATATTGGCGATCATATCAGCATTTTTGAAGCTGTACATGGAACAGCACCAGATATTACTGGTAAAAATATTGCAAACCCTACAGCACTTTTATTAAGTGGTATTGGTATGTTGCGTCACTTGGGATTAATGGAGCAAGCAGCAACTATCGAAAATGCATTGTTATTTACTTTAGAAAGTGGTGTACATACAGGCGATTTTGGCGATAAAACAAAACCTAGTGTAAATACTACAGAATTTGCTAATGCAATTATCAGTAATTTAGGAAAATTGCCTGCTCATAATCCACGCCCAATAATTGCAAATCATTACGTAACACCTACTGTTTTTAAATTAGAAAAAAATCCAATGTTAGAAACAAAAGAAGGTACAGCAGAAGTAATTGTTGGTGTTGATTTGTTTTTAGAAAGCAATGAGCAGCCTACCGAAGTTGCCAATAAATGTTTGCAACATATTGGTGATACATTTAAATTATCTACCATAAGCAATAGAGGAACACAAGTTTGGCCAAAAGGAAGTGTGTTTACAAATCTTATAAATCAATATAGATGCAGATTTGAAAGTATCGACGAAAAGCCTTTGTCACAACAAGATTTGTTAGATTTACAACAAAAGTTGGCAGCAAACTTTAAAATTTGTAGTAGCGAAACTTTAAATATGTGGGATGGAAAAAAAGCCTACAGCTTAGCACAAGGACAGTAAATTCTTGTTTAATTTATATTTTTAAAAGCCTTCGTTATAAACGAGGGTTTTTTTATTAAAATTTTATTAAAACTAACTAAATAGTTTAGTAACTAATAAATTAGTTATAATATTGCTTAAGAAAATAAATAATGATAAAACAACTCACAAAAGCCGAGGAGCAAATAATGCAGGTTCTTTGGAAGCTAGAAAAAGCTTACTTAAAGGATATAATTGATAATTTGCCACAACCTTCGCCACATAGCAACACAGTTGCTACAATAGTAAAAATTTTAATTGAAAAAGAATTTGTTGGTCATGAGGTGCATGGAAGAAACCATTGTTATTTTCCTTTGGTAACTAAGGCAGATTATTCTCAAAATAGCATCACCAATTTGGTAGAAAATTATTTTGAAGGTTCATTTACCAATGCTGTTTCATTTTTAATCGATAAAAAAAAGTTAGATGTATCCGATGTTGAATTATTGCTCAACCAATTAAAATCAAAATAATATGATTAATTACTTGCCACTATTGAAAATTATCGTTTGCTCAGCCATTTTTGTATTGTATTACTATGCAGTTTTAAGAAACAAAGTTTATCATCAGTACAACAGGTTTTACTTATTAATTGGTGTTTTGTTATCTTGGATTATTCCATTTATAAGTTTTCAAATATTTATCGAACCACAACAAACCATACAACCAGTTTATAAAGTGGTTGAGTATTTTACTTTTAAAGCAAGTTCTATAAAACAGCCTAATAGTATTTTAGAAACTAATATTGCAGCAAACAATTCAATAAGTTATGAAACTATCGTATCTATTGGTTTTGCATTAGTTTCATTGTTTTTGCTATTAAAATTTTTGTATGGATTGTTTGTTATTTATAAAATAAAAAAAGCTACTTCAAAACATGAGCTCGATGGTATTAATATTTACTTCACCAACGAACCCAACACACCTTTTTCATTTTTAAACAGTATTTTTTGGAACACAAATATTGATATAAATAGTGCAGTTGGTAAGCAAATTTTAGCACATGAAATGGTACACATAAAGGAAAAACATAGTTACGATAAAATAGCTATGCAACTTTGCCTAATTGTAGGATGGTTTAATCCTTTTTTTTGGATTATAAGTAAAGAGTTGGGCATGATACATGAATTTATAGCCGATAAAAAAAGTATACCAAATGCAAACAAATCGCTGTTTGCTGAGATGTTGTTGAGCACAAGTTTTACAGGAAAATCGCCAAGTTTTACCAATCCATTTTTTCTTTCACCCATAAAACGCAGATTAAATATGTTAACAAAAAACAAACTCCCAAAACTTTCGTATGCACAAAGAATTTTTGTGTTGCCCATT
>JBMLOR010000189.1:0-2117 GCA_049242865.1 Chitinophagaceae bacterium
CTTGAAGAAAGATATAGTGGCGAAAGTGGCAATAGGTTGGTTGTAGAATGGGTAAATGATGAAAAGTTTGCTACTAAAATTACAGACTTAGGGCAAACCGATTTAACTAAAGAGGATTACACAGCAGTAAATAATTTGATTACAAACAACTTATTTGCAGGTCACGGAGTTACACACCCTTTATTATTTGGCATCCAACAAGAAGGCAAATTAGGTGGTGCAACTGAATTAAGAGAAGCGTTTTACATCTTTAAAAACACTTATGCCAATGCAAAGCAAATAAACATTGAAGACGTTGTAAAATATTTAGCAACGGCAAACGGTGTAGCTAATGCTGATATTAAATTAAAAGATGTTGAACCAATAGATACAACTTACAACCCAATTGACTTTAAAGAGTTATTGCCTAAAGAATTTGTCTTGGAAAAGTTAGGTATTGATGCAGCTAAATATGGCATTGCACCAACACCACAACAAGGTCAACCAGTAGCACAAAGTAATGATGCACTTGTAAACTTAACTGGTAGGCAACAACAAGGCTTATTAAGGATTAGTAGGCTTTTTGGTAATGGTAAATTAACTAAGGCACAAGCTGCAATACAGCTTAAAGGGTTTGGTTTTACAGACGAACAAATAAACCAATATTTAGGTGTTGATGAAGACCCAACAACAGAGGATATGAAGTTTGTTGATGAAAGCGAAGATGCAATGATTGCCATGTTTTCGAGTGTTGATTTTGGCGAAGATGCAACAACTTATAATGTAATTAGCCAACAGAATTACATGGAGCAAGATGAGTTTAAATTTGCTTTTGCAGCACTTACAGAATTAAGCGAAATAGAAAGTAAAATAGTTGCTTTATTAAAAGAAAAACCTAATACTACTTTATTCGATTTAACACAAATATTTGAATTAGATATTGAGCAAGTTAGAACAATTACTGATAGATTAAAAGCTGAGGGTATATTGGAAGTTGCCGATACTAACATTATTAAAGTAGTTCCTAATAATACAAAAAAAATAACACTTCCTGAAATAAAAGTAATGTACTCTTACGAAAAAAGATTAGGGGTTGAAGGTGATACATTGCTTCCTACTAGCAGACCATTTTGTAAAAAGTTAGTCGCACTCTCTAAAACAAAATTATTTAGCCGTCAAGATATTCAAAAGATTAGTGAAAGGCTTGGTTATAGTGTATTTAAACGTGCTGGTGGTTTTTGGAATAACAACGGCAAAATAGAGTATCAATGCCGTCACGGTTGGGTTCAAAAAGTGGTAACAAAAAAGAATTAAGCAAATGAGTATAAGAGTAGTTAAATTAATGATTAAAGCACTTGTAGTTAAAGAATCTACAAGTATGGCTAGTAATATTGATGATAAGATTATCAATAGTGGGATATTGGCCGCTCAAAAAAAATACTTATTGCCTTTGCTTGGGAGTTCTTTGTACACTAAAATATTGGATAGTGTAAGCGACAATACTATTGCAGGAAACTACAAAAGTTTGTATGATAATTATATTATTGATACTTTAGCAGCGTATGTAAAGTATGAGATTTGTTTAGACTTAAATTATACTTTTACAAACGCTGGAACAAATCAAAATAATGTAGAAGGTTACAGGGCTGCAAGTATGGATGAAATGTTTTCGCTAAAAAAACAATTGTTAGATAGTGCTGAGGTTTTTGCTGAAATTTTGCGTAAACATTTGGAAGCGAATTATAAAACTAAGTACCCTGAATACAAGGATGTTGGAACTGATTATGATGCAGTATTACCACAAGATAATGGTTATAGTTGCCCAATTTATTTAGATTAATATGAGTAAAAAAATTTCAAAAAAAAACTTAGAAAAAATTAAAATCTTCCTTTCAAAAGATGCGGACATTAAAGCAAATAGTAACACGAATAAACCAACTGGCAACAAGCCACCAACTAATTAATCAAGTTGGATTTGGTACAAAGGAAGATTTAGACAACTTAGTAAAGCAAGGATTAACATATCCGATGTGTTTTATTGAGGTTAAAAAAGACATTGCAACAAGTAGAACTGATAAGCTACAAAGATTTAATTTTAGTTTATTTTTCTTTGATATGCAAAATGTTTTAAGCGAAGC
>JBMLOR010000190.1:0-5110 GCA_049242865.1 Chitinophagaceae bacterium
TTTTAGGAAGTATTATTTAGGAGAATATACCAGATGTGTCTACATCAAGGGTTTCATTTTAAAAGAATTTATTAAAAGCAATTTTTAATTCAATCTGACTTATATATTTGCAAACTAACAAACGTTAGTTTATTTATGAATTTTCAAGTTTCAGAAATTACAGAACAAGTGGCTTTAACTGCTCGTCAATTTGCACAACAACATATTAAACCTCATTTAATGGAGTGGGACGAAAGCCAAGAATTTCCTATTCATATTTTTAAAGAAATGGGTAAGCTTGGGCTAATGGGTGTACTTGTTCCAGAAGAATTTGGAGGTAGTGGTTTGGGTTATTACGAGTATAATGCCATAATTCAAGAGATTGCTCAAGTTTGTGGAAGCATTGGACTAAGCCTTGCAGCTCACAACTCATTATGTACTAATCATATATTAACCTTTGGAAATGAAAATCAAAAAAAGAAGTATTTACCAAAACTAGCTACTGCAGAACACATTGGTGCTTGGGGATTAACAGAACCTAACACAGGTAGTGATGCAGGAAACATGCAAACTACTGCAGTAAAAAATGGTGATAATTGGGTGTTGAATGGCACTAAAAGTTGGATTACACATGGTAAAAGTGGCGATATTGCTGTAGTTATTTGCAGAACGGGAGAACCAAGAGCAAAAAACAATGCCACAGCATTTATAGTAGAACGTGGTACAAATGGATTTAAGGCAGGTAAAAAAGAAAATAAACTTGGTATGCGTGCTAGCGAAACCTGTGAAATGATTTTTGATAATTGCATTATCAGCGATGAAAATAGATTGGGAGATGTAGGCGATGGGTTTAAACAAGCCATGAAAATTTTAGATGGTGGCCGAATTTCAATTGCTGCCCTTAGTGTAGGTATTGCAAAAGGAGCCTACAAAGCTGCATTGCAATATGCTAAAGAGCGACATCAATTTGATAAACCTATTGCTAGTTTTCAAGGAATAAATTTTAAATTAGCCGATATGGCAACAGAAATTGAAGCTGCTGATTTACTCATTCATCTTGCCTGCCATCAAAAAACTACGCATCAAAAAGTTACTTTGCAAGGTGCTATGGCAAAATATTATGGTAGCGAAATTGCAGTAAAAGTAAGTACCGATGCCGTTCAAATTTTTGGGGGCTATGGTTATACAAAAGATTTTCCTGTCGAAAAATTTTATAGAGATAGTAAGCTTTGTACAATTGGCGAAGGTACTAGCGAAATCCAAAAATTAGTGATAGCTCGTGAGGTATTAGCTTAAAAAATTATCATAAAAAAAGCAGCCAACAGGCTGCTTTTTTTATGGTTTGTCATATTCTATTAGTAAATCGTTCTACCAGGAATGGTATATGTTTTAACATCGTTATTATCAATATCTTTTTGTCTTACCACAAGTTTAGCTTCTGCAACACTGCCACAAGTACCACAACTTGCCCTGTAAATAGTGTTTCTGTAGTTAACTTCTGCAGTGCCATTACTCCAATTTGCACCTGAAAAAATGAAATGAACAGGAGAAAAAGCGTTGTTAATAAATTTTAAATTACTGCCTTGCTCAAACGAAACCCTTAAACCATCTGGTTCAATAGCTTCTACAATACCTGGTGTTAATGCAAGTAGTTCAATTTTATTTTCATTAATTCCGTATTTATTTACAATTTTTCCACCCTGAATGTCTAAATTTCCATTATCCGTTCCTCTGCTTAAAACTATTGTTTGGTCAATAAAAAACTGTAGTTTTCTAATATCCAAATTTCTTTCTTTTAATCTGTAATATAATTCCCTTGTAAATGGTATTAACGAGTCAGCCTCTACAGGTGGAGCAGGCTCTACTTTTACAGGTGGTGGATTAAATTTAATCGGTGCTTGTTTGGTTTTTTTTGAGCTCACACAACTTACCCAAAACATGCAGCTAACGATTGCTATGGCAAAAATTCTATACTTCATAAAAGATAGTTGTATTATAAATTTTGATTTTGAACATCGTAAAGATGTGCTAAAACCTTTTTTGTTAAAATATAAAGGTATAAAATCATTCTTTAATTTTTAAATTTATCAACGAGTTTTAACATCCCTTAAATAAGGAAACCCAAATAAATTACATAACGTATAGTACACTAATTTATTGTGTAAATGTTTGTAATAATTTGATATTGAATATTAAATTCATACTACAGTTTATCTGTACTTATATTTACAACACTTTTTATTTAGGCAACAATGGCAAAAACATCATCAAAAAAAAGCAATCCAATGGTAAAAGAACTTACATACGAGCAACAATTTTTTATAGATACACAAAAACCCGTTTGGAACTATAGTTTACTTAGCGATGAAGCTGTTAAAAACTTTCAGGCAGGTACAAATTACTCTATGTACAAATTGTTGGGAAACAAGCAAATTAAAGTGCTAGAAACTTGGGGTACTTATTTTGCAGTTTGGGCTCCTAATGCAACACAGGTAAGTGTTACAGGATATTTTAATGAATGGAATAAGCAAAGCCATATATTATTGGTAAGGCATGATGGAAGTGGTATTTGGGAAGGATTTATACCTAACGTACATAGCGGCGAAGCTTATAAATATCATATTGTTGGCTATAAAGGAATGTTGTTAGATAAAGGTGACCCGTATGCAAATTTTTGGGAAAAACGACCGTACACTGCCTCAATTACTTGGGGAACTGATTTTAATTGGACTGATGACGAATGGATGAAAAAACGCAAAAAACACAATGCACTTAATGCACCTTACAGTGTTTACGAGGTGCATTTAGCCAGTTGGATGCGACCAGATAAAAATGATGAAGAAACCTATTACTCCTATCAAGAGATAAAAGAAAGATTAGTACCCTACGTAAAAAAAATGGGTTTCACACATGTAGAGTTTATGCCAGTTATGGAACATCCTTTCGATGGTAGTTGGGGTTATCAAGGTACAGGTTATTTTGCACCAACGTCTCGTTTTGGAAATCCTCAAGATTTTGCCGATTTGGTGAACGAATGCCATAAAAACGATATTGGCGTAATATTAGATTGGGTGCCTAGTCATTTTCCTTACGATGCACATGGATTGTTTATGTTTGATGGTACACACACTTACGAATATGCAGACATGCGTAAAGGCTATCACCCCGATTGGAATAGTTATATTTTTAATTACAGTAGGGGCGAAGTAAAAAGTTTTTTAATAAGTAGTGCCCGTTTTTGGTTTGATGTTTTTCATATAGATGGCATACGTGTAGATGCTGTAAGCAGCATGCTTAGATTAGATTATAGTAGAAATGAAGGCCAATGGGAGCCCAACGAGTTTGGAGGAAATGGCAACCTCGAAGCTATTAGTTTTATTAAAGATTTAAATGCCTGTATTTATAGAGATTTTCCTGATGTACAAACCATTGCCGAAGAAGCAACAGATTGGCCAAAAATTAGTAAACCAATTTTTGATGGAGGCCTAGGTTTTGGTATGAAATGGATGATGGGTTGGATGCACGACACATTAAGATATTTTAAACGTGATAGTATTTACAGAGAATTTCATCAAAACGAATTTACATTTAGTATGATGTATTTCTACGACGAAAACTTTATGCTGCCCTTAAGTCACGACGAAGTAGTGCATGGCAAAAGCCCTATGTTGTATAAAATGAGTGGCGATGAATGGCAAAAATTTGCCAACTTACGATTACTTTATACTTACATGTTTACACACCCGGGTGGTAAATTATTGTTTATGGGCAACGAATTTGCAGCAACAGAAGAATGGAATTACAAAAGTGAACTACCTTGGAACTTAACCAATTTTGTGAGCCATGGTGGTATGCAATATTGTGTACAAAAATTAAACGAACTGTATAAAAACTATCCAGCCCTGTACGAAAAACAATTTGTGCAAGGAGGATTTGAGTGGGTAGATTTAAACCATGCTAGCGAAGGGGTAATGGTGTACAAAAGAGTAGGAAATAATGCAGGAAAAGATGACGTATTAATTGCTATGAATGTAACCCCAGTACCACGAAATAATTTTACTATTCACATACATGGTAAACAAAAATGGAAAGAAATTTTTAACAGCGATAATAAAGACTTTTGGGGCACAGGCGACGTATTTAATCCAAATGAGATAGTTGGCGAAAAGGTAAACAAGAAAGATAAAAAAGATAAATGGTACACCATAAATGTACATATACCGCCATTAGGAGCTATAGTTTTGGGATAATTGTATTTTTTTTATTTATTTAGAAGTTCGCATTATTCTTTTGAAATTTAGTTTAAGAAACTTTAACACTGTGTAGTTAAAACTTTTTTAATTTATTAAAGTATTTAAAATGAAACTAAAATCTTATATTTTTTTATTATTCTCTTCATTAAATCACATAGCCTTTAGTCAAAGAATTCAACAAACTCAGGCACAGTTTAAAAATACGTCAATGTTTAGAGTAATTGAAGTGTTTGATTTTAATGGTAATTCTTTGGCATATAAACCCTATGATAAAAGCATTCAAGGTAGTCCTTTTTTATTTGATGATTTTCAAAGGGCTCAGTTGAAATTTGGAAATGGTAAAGGAATCATTGTAGAAAAATGTAATTTAAATCTTGAAAATAATGATTTATTAGTAATTGATAGTAATAATCAAACCTTAATTGTAAAGCCAGGGTTAATAAAGGAAATAATTTTTTTAAATGAAGATTCATTAAAAGAAGTGACTTATAAGTCAGGGTTTCCATCTTTTGATAATAAAGATAGTACCACTTTTTATGAAGTATTAGTTAAAGGAAAAATTCAACTAATTAAAAGAAATTATAAAAAAATCAATAGTAGTTTTAATGAGTTAACTAGGCTTTATGATAAAGAATTTGTAGAATATACAAGAACATATGTTTTTACAAATGGAAATTTAAAAGAATATAAACCCAATACTACTTTTGTTTTAAGCTTATTCGACAAAAATCAAAAGTTTGTAAATTCATATTTAAATGAGAATAATTTGAATTTTAAGAAAATTGAAGAAGTAAAAAAGTTAATCTCATATTATAATAATTTGTAGAAAATAGATGTTTTAGTACACAAGTTTAATATGACTCCTTTCTCATTAGCAA
>JBMLOR010000191.1:0-26298 GCA_049242865.1 Chitinophagaceae bacterium
GATTATTTAAGATTAGCAAATGCTACATTAAGTTATCAATTGGGCAATATTGGAAATGTTATCAAAAATGCTAACATCTATATCACTGCTCAAAACTTATTTATCATCACAAACTTCTCAGGATTTGATCCAGAGGTTAACGTTTCTAAGCCTTTAAATGGTGTTCCTTCATTTGGTATGGAATATACACCATATCCTAGTGCAAGATTTGTAAACTTTGGTATCAACTTCTCATTGTAATTAAATAAAACAAAAAACGAATGAAAAATAAATTTTTAATACTTGCTACAACAACAGCAATTTTAGCATCAAGCTGTAGCAAACTAGACGAAAAACTTGGAAGTCAAATTTCCGCAAGTTCTTCTAGCGGTGGTGGTCTTACAGCTGCTGGCGTTTTAGAAGGAGCTTATGATGCTATGCGTGGACCTTATCAAGATCAATCACGTGTGTGGGCAGCACAACAACATACAACCGATGAAACCATAGGCCCAACAAGAGCTGGCGACTGGGACGATAATGGTGTATGGCGTGTAATGCACACCCACCAATGGGATGCTAACCATGCATTTTTAGCAGATACATACAGAGATTTGGGTAGAGTAATTTTTTCTACAACAGATATGTTACGTTTAACCCCAACACCTCAACAAGATGCAGAAGCAAGAATGCTTAGAGCAATGGCAACATTTTCGTTGTTAGATGGCTGGGATCAAGTACCATACAGAACAAATACTACAGACCCAGAAGAAGTACCTAAAGTAAGAAAAGGTACAGAAGCTTTAGATTTTATAATTGCTGAGTTAAATGCAATTATCCCTAATCTTCCTGTTGGCCCTGCTAATAGATGTAATAAAGACGGTGCAAGAGCATTATTAATGAAATGCTTATTAAACAAAGGTGTTTATGCTAATAGAGCAACTCCAACTT
Organism: Chitinophagaceae bacterium; assembly: GCA_049242865.1. Taxonomy (GTDB): domain Bacteria; phylum Bacteroidota; class Bacteroidia; order Chitinophagales; family Chitinophagaceae; genus CAIVPM01. The sequence continues at coordinate 928 of JBMLOR010000191.1, forward strand.
TTAATGCTGCTGATATGACCCAAGTTATTACTTTGGCTAATCAAATCATGGCATCTTCAAGAGGTTATTCTTTAACAGCAAACTTCTTCGACAACTTTGCTCCAACTAATAATGTAATTTCTTCAGAAAATATTTGGACTGCAGAAAACATTGGTGGTAGCAGCAGTGGTAACGTAAGAAGTCGTTGGTTTTGTACTTTACATTACAACCAAAATCCAAGTGGTTGGAATGGCTTTACAACACTATCAGATTTTTATGACAAATTTGGTGCAGGTGATGCAAGAAGAGGAGGAAATGCTTACCCTGGTATGACAAGTGTTGGAGGTATTCGTCCAGGTTTCTTGGTTGGTCAACAGTTTGACCAAAATGGTGTTGCACTAAAAGATAGAACAGGTGCTCCTTTAGCATTTACTCGTGAAGTAAAAACTGTAGAAACTGGAAGTAATTTAGAGGTTACTGGTATTCGTGTTGTAAAATATCCAATAGATTATACAGGTGGCGATAACTCAAATAACGATTATGTATACTTCCGTTTAGCAGATGTTATGTTAATGAAAGCTGAAGCCATTTTACGTGGTGGTACAGATCCAATGGCTCAAACTCCTTTGGCAATTGTAAACCAAATTAGAGCACGTGCTGGTGCAGCTGCTTTAACTTCTATCAATTTAGATGGTTTATTAGACGAAAGAGGAAGAGAATTATATTGGGAAGGCTGGAGAAGAAACGACCTAGTGCGTTTTGGAAAGTTCTTAACTGCTTGGCAAGAAAAACCTGCTAGTGCTGCTAAAAACTTGATTTTCCCAATACCAGCAAGAAGTTTGGCTGCAAATCCAAACTTAACTCAAAATCCTGGTTACTAATCAATTCGTTTTTTTTCGTAATCATAGTTTTTTTTCATGTTTAGGGGCAGTTAATTTAAATTGACTGCCCTTTTTAATTTTTAGCGTTTCATTAATCCTTAAAAATGAAAAGTACAATTCCAATTTTATTATTATTATTTAGTTTAATAATTGCTTGTAACACCAAAAAAAAGCCTATGCAACAAAATACTATAAATGCCAATTGGTGGAAAGAAGCTGTAGTGTATCAACTATACCCTAGAAGTTTTAAAGATAGTAATGGTGATGGAATTGGTGATTTAAATGGAGTAACAGAAAAAATCTCTTACCTACAAAAACTGGGCATAAATGCAATTTGGATGAATCCAATTTGTGAAAGCCCTAATGATGATAATGGTTACGATATTAGTAACTATAAAGGCATTATGAAAGAAATGGGAACAATGAAAGATTTTGATGATATGATGGTAGCTCTTAAAAAGGCAAATATTAACTTAATCATGGATCTAGTATTAAACCATAGTAGTGATGAACATGAATGGTTTAAACAAGCAAAATCTTCTCGAACAAATAAGTACAGAAATTATTATCATTGGTGGCCTGCAGAAAAAGGAACACCACCTAAACGATTTAGTTTATTCGACGAAAAAAGTAATGCTTGGAAGTATGACACTACCACAAACAGCTATTACTTACATTACTTTAGTAAAAAACAACCCGATTTAAATTGGGAAAATCCAGCTTTAAGACAAGAATTTTATGATATTATGAAATTTTGGCTAAAAAAAGGTGTTGCAGGATTTAGATTAGATGCTTACCCTTTTATGGCAAAAGATACCACTTGGCCTGCTATGCCAAATGACTTTACAAATGGACAGTTTATAAAATATTATGGTTCAAACAACAACTTGCACAAGTATTTAAATGAAATGCATCACGAAATATTTAGTGAATTTCCGAATTGTTATTTAGTGGGTGAAGGGGGTGTTGTTGAGTTTAAGGAAATTATAAATTTTGTACATAAAGACAGAAAAGAACTAAACTCGAGCTATCACAGTGATCATGTAGATTCTTGGGGAAGAAGTAAAAACGATAATTCTATTTACGATAGCACGAATAAAGATTTACTTGCATTAAAAAATATATTTTACAAGTGGGATACGTTAATGAAAGATGATGGTTGGAACACAGCTTATTTTACCAATCATGATCATAGTAGAGCAGTAAGCAGATTTGGCGATGATGGTATGTATAGAATTGAAAGTGCAAAAATGTTAATGACTTGCTTGCTTACCCAACGAGCAACACCATACATTTACAATGGCGATGAAATTGGTATGACAAATATCAGATTTAACTCTATAAACGATTATAACGACTTGTCTACAAAGAATTGGTATAAACAATTATTGGCAACAGATAAAAATAAAGCCAATCAATATTTAGAAAGCCAAAAAGAATTAAGTAGAGATAATAGCCGAACACCAATGCAATGGAATACAAGTTTAAACGCAGGTTTTACAACAGGCACTCCTTGGTTAAAAATTAATCCAAATTATTTAACTGTTAATGTAGAAGATAATATCAACAACAAGGAATCAATTTTTACATATACACAAAAAATGATTCAACTTAGAAATAAGTTTAAAGATGTATTAGTTTATGGAAAATTTAACCTCGTAGATGAAAACAATAAAGATGTGTTTGCTTATACACGAAATACAAATAATCAAAATATTTTAGTGCTTTTAAATTTCTCTAATAGGCAAGTAAAGTATGCAGTGCCACAAAATATTATAATCAGTAGTATTTTAATAAATAATTATTCTAACAAGTTCGAATCTAATATATTACAGCCTTTTCAGTCAGTAGTTTTAGAGTTAAGTAAATAATGCATTATGAAATTTCTCAACAAATTGTTATTTCTCATTTTATTGATTATTGCTGCAGGATGTAAATCCAATAATCAAAATCAAAAAACAGTTTTTGAGTTACAACAAAACAGCGGCATTGATTTTACTAATAAAGTAGAAAACACCAACGACTTTAATATTTTTAGCTACAGAAATTTTTACAACGGAGGTGGTGTTGCCATTGGTGATATTAACAATGATGGTTTGTCGGATGTTTTTCTTACCAGTAACATGGGCAGCAACAAACTTTACTTAAACAAAGGAAACTTTGTTTTTGAAGATATTACAACTAAGGCCGGTGTTGGCGAATTGGGAAAATGGAATACAGGAGTTGTAATGGCTGATATAAATGCTGATGGTTGGCTAGATATTTATGTTTGTAATGCTGGCTACAACAAGTTTAAAAATGGTGATGGAAATGCCATGTTTATAAACAATCATAATTTAACCTTTACTAACAAAGCCAAAGAAATGGGCTTAGACGATAATGGTTATACAACACATGCTGCTTTTTTTGATTACGATGTGGATGGCGATTTAGATTGTTATATTTTAAACAATAGTTTTATACCTGTTAACACACTAAACTATAGCAATAAAAGAGAGTTAAGAGCCAAAGATTGGCCAATTGAAGATTTTGCAAAAGGTGGTGGAGATAAATTGCTTAAAAATGAAAATGGAATTTTTAAAGATGTAAGTGATCAAGCTAAAATTTATGGAAGTTTAATTGGTTTTGGGCTTGGAGTTACAGTTGGCGATGTTAATAACGACAACTATCCTGATTTGTATATTTCTAATGATTTTTTTGAAAGAGATTATTTATACATCAATCAAAAAAATGGTACCTTCTCCGAAGAGCTAGAAACTTGGATACAACATACAAGTTTGGCTAGCATGGGTGCCGATATTGCTGATGTAAACAATGATGGATACCCTGATATTTTTACAACAGATATGTTACCAAGCGATGAGTATAGATTAAAAACTACCTCATCATTCGATAATTATGATACATATCAGTACAAATTAAAACAAGGATTTTACCATCAATTACAACAAAACTGTTTGCAAATAAACAATGGCAATAATAAGTTTATCGAAACTGCACACTATAGTGGGGTTGCTTCGAGTGATTGGAGTTGGGGAGCCTTAATTTTTGATGCTGATAATGATGGCTTGCAAGATTTATATGTATGCAATGGAATTTATAAAGATGTAATTGACCAAGATTTTATAGATTTTTTCGCTAACGATTTGTATCAAAAAATGGCGATTAGTGGAAAGAAAACAGACATGCAACAAATTGTAGATAAAATGCCAAGTGTTGCCATAAAAAATAAGTTTTTTAAGAACACAGGTAATACTCAATTTTCTGATAAAGGAGATGATTTTGGTTTTTCACAACCTTCATTTTCAAATGGTGCTGCTTATGCCGATTTAGATAATGATGGTGATTTAGATTTGATAGTAAATAATGTAAACATGCCTTCGTTTGTTTATAAAAATACCATTCAAGAAACAAACAAAAATAATTACTTAAGCATAGAGTTAAGAGGTATAAAGGGTAATACATTCGCTGTTGGCAGCTCCATTAAAGCTTATGTTGGCAACGAAATATTAAGTAGAGAAATTATTCCAAGTAGAGGTTTTCAATCGTCTACAGATTATAAAATTATTATTGGTTTAGGAGCAAGGGTTATAGATAGCCTTGAAATAAATTGGTTCGATGGTAAAAAAACTATGCTGCAAAAACCAAAAGTCAATAGCTATAATTTAGTAAATTATGCTTCATCTGCCTTTGTAAATAAACCAAATACAAAACCACAAACAGAGCCATTTTGTACAGCAATTACAAATAGTTTTGATGCACATGTTGAGGATGCTTTTATTGATTTTTACAATGAAAGAAATATTCCTGTAATGTTAAGTAAAGAAGGTCCAAAATCAGCAATTGCAGATGTTAATGGAGATAAGTTAGAAGACATTTTTATAGCAGGTGCAGCAAATAAACCTGGTGCATTGTACATAAATGGAACAAATGGATTTTCAAAAAAAACAAATATTGATTTTATAAAAGACTCGAGTTTTGAAGATGTGGCAGTTTGCTTTTTTGATGCAGATGCAGATGGTGATATTGATTTGTTTGTTGGTAGTGGTGGTAATAATCTTGCACCAAATAACAAGTACTTACAACACAGATTATATGTGAACGATGGAAAAGGAAATTTTGTAAAAAATGTAGATGCTTTTGCAAACATTTCTAATAGTTCAAATATTTCTACAGCTGTAAATTATGATATCAATAACGATGGTTTGCAAGACTTGTTTATTGGCGGTAGAAGCCTACCCTACATGTATGGTTCTAACCCAACAAGTTACATACTCATTAATATGGGTAAAGGAATATTTGCCAATCAAACTAAATCTATTGCACCAACAATAGAAAACATAGGCATGGTTACTAGTGCAGCTTGGGAAAATATTGTAGGGGATGAGAAAAAAGAATTAATCATTATTGGCGAGTGGATGAGTCCAAAAATTTTTGAAATTAAAAACTCAAAACTTACAGAAGTTGCAACCAATTTAAACGAGCTGTTTGGTTGGTGGCAATCTTTGAATATTGTTGATATTAATAACGATGGTTTGCAAGATTTGGTACTTGGCAATATTGGTAAAAACTTTTACTTGCAACCAACAAAAAATAATCCTGTAAAGCTGTGGATGAATGATTTTGATAATAATGGTTTGGTTGATAAAGTTTTTTCAAAATCTATTGATGGTAAAGACTATCCTGTTTTTTTAAAGAAAGAGTTTACCGAAATTTTACCCTCGTATAAAAAGGAAAATCTTCTACATCACGACTTTGCTAAAAAAACTATACAAACTATTTTTAAAGAAAACTTAATTCAAAAAGCTACCGTAAAGCAATATAATACCACCTATTCTTGTGTTGCAATTAATAAAGGCCATGGAAAATTTGATGTGGCTGAATTACCATTCGAAGCTCAACTTTCAAGCATAAATGCCATTCAAAATTTTGATATTAATAACGATGGATTTAAAGATTTAATTATTGGTGGCAATATGGCTGATTGTTTGCCTCAGTTTGGAAAATGTGATGCAAACTATGGTATGATTTTATTAAACAATAGAGGCAGTTTTAAAGCTGCACAAGCATCAAAAAGTGGTTTAAATGTAACTGGTTTGGTAAGGGATATTAAGCTTATTAATAATAAAAATTCAACAACGATTTTATTTTTAAGAAATAATGATAAACCTGTGATGTATAAATTAAATACAAAAGTTAGCTAGTATAATTAACCTATATCGTTGTATTAAAAATTTTAGAAATTAAAATAAAAAAATTGAATTTATGTTACCAATTTTTAATCCATACAAAAGCATTGTAGTAACTGCTGCAATAATGCTAGTTCAAGTTTTAACTGCCCAAAACAATGCACCTGATAAAATTTATGGTCAACTTTTTATTGATGTTCAACTGCAAAGAATTTTCCCGGATGGTAAAACTTTTGTTGATTGTATTCCAAAAAGAAAAGTTGCAGATATAATGTACGATTATGGAATGCAAAAAGGCACAGGATTTAATTTAAAGAAATTTGTTGAAGATAATTTTGTAATACCTACATCAGTAACTGCTGTAACACCTAAGAATAATGGAAAAAATATAGTTAGCCATATCAATAATTTATGGCCCATATTAACACGTCAGCCAGATGTGTATGTTCAAGGAAGTAGTTTGTTGCCTTTGCCTTATCCATATATTGTTCCTGGAGGTAGATTTAGAGAAATGTACTATTGGGATAGTTATTTTACAATGCTTGGCCTAAAGGAAAGTAATAAAATAGCCGAGCTAGAAAATATGGTTAAAAATTTTGCCCATCTACTAAATACTTATGGTCATATCCCCAATGGCACAAGAACCTATTATTTAGGTCGTAGCCAACCACCATTTTTTAGCATGATGATTGATTTGTTAGCATCTGTAAAAAACAATGAAGTTTACAAAACTTACTTACCACAATTACTTGTTGAATATAATTATTTTATGCAAGGTGCTGACTCAATAGCAAATGGCATGGCTCATAGGTATGTTGTAAAAACTACTGAAGGTGCTGTTTTAAATAGGTATTGGGATGATATGGATGTTCCAAGGCAAGAAAGTTATGCCGAGGATGTTGCTACTGCTAATAAAGCTTGTAGTTTGTTAGCCATGAGAACAAAGTTTGTTAGCCAAGCTTCTAAAGATCAAGTGCTTAATAGCCTCCAAAAAAAGATATATCGAAATCTTAGAGCAGCTGCCTGTAGTGGGTTAGATTTTAGCAATAAATGGTTTGCCGATGGTGTAAATATTGAAACTATTCACACAACAGATTTTATTGCTGTTGATTTAAATGCATTATTGCTGCATCTTGAACAAGTAATTGCCCATACATACACATTATTGAATGATAAACAACAAGCTGCTTATTTTGAAAATAAACTAAAGCAAAGAGAAGCTGCATTAATTAAATACTGTTGGAATACCAAATTAAACTATTTCACAGATTACGATTTTGTAATGCAACAACCATCAAACGCAATAACCCCAATGGGTATGTTTCCATTTTGTTTTTTAAATCCTAGTAACAAGGTGTATCTGAATTATGCAAGTAAAGCTACTACTGTTTTACAAAAAAATCTTTTAAAGGCAGGTGGTTTGCAAAGTACTATTAAAGGTGCAAAACAACAATGGGATGCACCAAATGGATGGGCTCCAATGCAATGGATGAGTATAGTAGCATTAGAGCGTTTTAAGCAAAATGCATTATCCAAACAAATAGCTTTACGTTGGCTTGCAGTTAATAAAAAAGTTTTCATCAATACTGGTAAAATGATGGAGAAATATAATGTAGTGAATACCAATTTAATTGGTGGTGGAGGCGAATATCCAGGGCAAGATGGATTTGGTTGGACTAATGGAGTTTTTCTTGCTTTACAAAAAAAATATCAATAATTGTATAAATCATATGAAAAAATATATTTTAATACTAACAACTTTTTACAGTTGTGCCACCATTTTTTGCCAAGACCCTTGGAATATCAAAGCCACAAATATTAATTCATCGAACTACTATGGCATTACAGTTGCAAACGGTGTTATTGGAATAGTTTCATCACCTGAGCCATTTAAAGTTAAAGATGTTGTGCTAGCGGGTGCTTATGATTTGTATGGAAGAGGAAGAGTAAGCAACTTCCTTAAAAGTTTTAATTTGCTTAATATGTTTTTAGACGTTGATGGCAATCGAATAGATGCAAAAAATGCCACTAATTTTAGTCAATCTCTAAATATGCAACAAGCAAGTTTTACAGGTAGTTTTGATTATGGTAATAAGGCAACAATAACTTACACCTATTATTCACTAAGACATTTACCTTACACAGTTTTAATGGATGTTAAAATTGAAGCAAAGCAAAACATCAGTATATCAAGTGCTAGTGTTATGGAAGCTCCTGATGCATTGAAAGATGTAGAAAATTATTACAACGAAATTGATAGGCCACATACTACCATTAGTTTGTTAACCTCAAAAGCAAAGAGTCCTACAGGTAAATTATTAATGTGTGCTAGCAATAGTTTTTTGTTTGGCGAAAAGCATGGTTTTGAACCAAGAGTTATTCATGAAATGTGGGATAATAATATGCATTTAATGAAGTTTACCAAAAAATTAAATGCAGGCGAAACGTATACATACTCAATAGTAGGGTCATCAATAACATCTGCACATCACCCAGATCCTTTAAATGAAGCAGAGCGTGCTACCATTTTTGCAAAATTAGAAGGAAGAGAAAGGCTAATTGATTTTCATAAAAAGGCTTGGCAAGAGTTATGGAAAAGTGATATTAAAATTGAAGGAGATGCACAAGCACAACAAGATATTAGAAGTATGCTGTACCATTTGTATTCTTTTAGCAGAGAAGGAACAGCTTTTTCGCCAAGTCCAATGGGTTTAAGTGGATTGGGTTACAATGGTCATGTGTTTTGGGATACTGAGTTATGGATGTATCCTGCAATTTTAGTGTTGCATCCTGAAATGGCTAAAAGTATGATAGAATATAGATTTCAAAGATTAGAAGCCGCCAAAAAAAATGCATTTAGCAAAGGATATAAGGGAGCAATGTTTCCTTGGGAAAGTGCTGAGTCAGGTGTTGAAGAAACACCAGTGTGGGCATTAAGTGGCCCATTCGAACATCACATAACAGCGTGTGTGGGTATTGCTGCTTGGAATTATTTTTGTGTAACACAAGATAAAGAATGGCTAAGAGAAAAAGGTTATCCTATAATTAAAGAAACTGCCAATTTTTGGGCAAGTAGAGTAGAAAGAAATGGAGTAGGAAAATTTGAAATAAAAAATGTAGTTGCTGCAGATGAATGGGCTGAAAATGTAGACAATAACGCTTTTACAAACGCTGCCGCAAAAACAAATTTAGTTTATGCCATTGCAGCTGCAAAAGTGCTTGAATTACCAGTAAATGAAGATTGGTCTTTAGTGGCTGCAAATATTCCTATTCTTAAAACGGCTGATGGGGTAACGCTTGAACATGCAACTTATAAAGGTGAAGGCATTAAACAAGCAGATGTAAATTTGTTAGCTTATCCTTTGAAATTAATTACAGATACCAATCAAATAAAAAAGGATTTACAATTTTACGAAACAAGAATTCCTAATGAGGGAACTCCAGCAATGACACAAGCAATTTTTACACTGCTTTATGCCAGATTAGGAAATAAAGAAAAGGCGGAGTATTGGTTTAAAGATGCTTACTTGCCAAATTTAAACGAGCCTTTTAGAGTAATTGCAGAAACCAAAGGTGGAACAAATCCTTATTTTGCTACAGGTGCAGGTGGAATTTTGCAAAGTGTTTTGATGGGTTTTGGAGGAATTGATATTACTGATAAAGGAATTGTTCAAGTGCCTTCAGTATTGCCCAAAGGTTGGAAAAGTATGCAAATTACAGGAGTTGGAAAAGACAAAAAAACAATCATTGTTAAATAAAATCTCGTTTCATTATAATTAAAAGAATAATTTTTATTACATGATTAATAGTCTAGTTCAAATTGCTTTAGTTGTAAAAGATTATGACGAGGCTATTGAGTTTTACGTTAATAAATTAAATTTTAGCTTAGTAGAAGATACAGTTTTATCAGCAACAAAACGTTGGGTAGTTATTACGCCTAAAGGTACAAATAGTTGTAAAATTTTATTGGCTAAGGCAACAAACCAACAACAAGAGTTGAGTATTGGAAATCAAACAGGTGGACGAGTATTTCTTTTTTTACATACAATTGATATAGAGAATGATTTTGTTTTTTTAAAAAACAATAATGTAAAAATTGTAAGACCAATAAGCGACGAGCCTTATGGTAAAGTGTTTGTTTTTGAAGATTTGTATGGTAACTTATGGGATGTTATAGAGCCCAAAAAATAAAATCATCACAGCAAACGTTTGCAATTTTTTCGGTTTAAAAAATCTAAACAAAATTGTTATTTTCACATTCATTTGAAAAAACTGCTTGCCATACTAATGTTATTAGTTCTTGTGTTCAACTTTATTGGATACAAGTTTTTAATTCAGTATTTAGAGAATCAATCTACCATTCTTGCTAACAAAAAAATAGAAACCTTTAATTATGCCGAAGGTGATTTAGTAGAAGTTACAGTGCCTTTGCAAATGCCTTATTACAACGACTCTCGACAAGAAGTTATTGAAGGCGAAATAATTTTTGGAGGGATAACTTATAACTATGTTAAGCGACAAGTTAAAAATAATATTTTGCATATTTGGTGTTTGCCCAATTTCCAAAAAACTAAACTAGATAAATTAAACAGAACAATAGCTAAATCATCAGATAACGCTAATTCTTCAGATGCTACAACTTCATTAAGTATTTCAAAAATTTTGGATACTGATTATGAAGCACCAACAAGTTTTTCAATTAATTGTAACCCCATAGGCTATGTATCTGTAGATTACTTAATAACAAATATTGAATGTAAATCTCTGTTTACACCACAAAAAACAATTAAGCCACCAAGTTTGGTTTAATTTAAAGTGCTTATTGCTTAAGTACATTTTAGTATATCCTTTTTCTTAAATGGCATGTAATGATACGTGCTTCCTAATTTTAAATTTTTAATGACACATATAAAAATGCTATGTGCAATTGTTTTATCAATTGCCATTGTTGGTTGCAATAAAGTAGACACATCAAAAGCTTTTTTTAGCAATCCAATGCTTTATAACAAAACAGTAAAAAAGTTAAATGATGTTGTAATGCAAAACAATTTTCCACCTATGATAGCTGCACGTAATTACGTTTATGCAAATATTGCTGCATACGAGTGTTTGGCTGCAGGTGATACAAAACTCAATAGTTTATCTAAGCAAATAAAGCATTTGCCAATAATGCCAACACCTTCAAGTAATAAACTAATCAACTTCAATTTAGCAAGCTTGCTTGCATTTACTAAAGTTGGAAACGCTGTAACTTTTCCTGAGGGTAGTTTAATGAGTTACTACGATGAACTTTTAAAAATGGCTGATAGTGTAGGTATGCAAAATGAAGAAGTTAGCAATACCAAAGCATTTGCAGATACAATTACTGCTGCTATTTTAAAATGGAGTAAAGGGGATAATTATGCTAAAACTCGAAGTGCAGAAAAATATAATGTAGATTTTAATAATCCTGCTCGATGGATTCCAACACCTACAATGTATGCAAGTGCTGTAGAACCACATTGGATGGAAATTAGGCCAATGTTAATGGATTCATCAAGCCAATTTAAACCCAACAGACCGCCAACTTTCGACATCAATAATAAAGCTAGTACTTACTATACGTATATGATGGAGGTAAAAAATATAGGCGATAGTTTAACTGAAGAGCAAAAACATATTGCAGATTTTTGGGATGATAATCCATTTAAAATGGTTGTAGTAGGACACGCCATGTATGCACAAAAAAAGTTTTCGCCACCAGGTCATTGGATGAATATTGTTGGAATTGCTGCTCATAAAGCCAATGCAAATTTTTCAACTACAGTTGCAGCCTACACACAAACCTCGATTGCATTGTTTGATGGGTTTATAAGCTGCTGGGACGAAAAATTCAGAAGCAACTATGTTAGACCTGAAACAGTAATTAACAAGTATGTTAGTGATACTTGGAGGCCATATATACAAACACCACCATTTCCTTCGTACACAAGCGGCCATGCAACTATCAGTGCAGCAGCTGCAGAAGTTATGACTGGTTGGTTTGGCGATAACATGCAGTTTACGGATACTTCATTGCTTGAGTTTGGTATAAAAAACAGAGAAATTACCTCTTTCAGAAATGCAGCAAAAGAAGCAGCTTTAAGTAGATTATATGGGGGTATTCACTACAGATTTGATAATGATGAAGGTAATAAAGCAGGCACTGAATTAGGAAAGTTTATTGTAAAAAAACTAAGTTTTAAAAAGCCTTAGTTATTCAGTTAATCTAAATAAACATAAAATGAAAAAAATAATAATTATAACTATATTAATTACATCATTTGCAAAGGCACAAACCGATATTGATGCAATAATGATGGATAAAAATAATTTATGTATTGGCCCAATGTATAGTTACAGTAGCTGGAAAAATTATTGGGAAGGAACATTAAAAAGAGATAATCAAAATTTGGGTACAGTATCTACTTCTATGTTCAGTATAATGGGCAACTATGGAATTTCGAGGCAACTTAACTTTTTGTTTGGTTTACCATACATAAGTACAAATGCAAGTGCAGGCCAATTAAAAGGTATGAGTGGTTTTCAAGATATTTCTATGTGGTTAAAGTATGAAGTGTATAATAAGAAAAAAGGTAAAGGCTTTTTATCTGCTTATGCAATTGGAGGACTATCGCTGCCAAGTAGCAATTATGTTGCTGATTTTTTGCCCATGTCTATTGGCTTGCAAAGTACTAATTTTTCGTTGCGAGGATTACTAGATTATGAATTGGGAAAATGGTTTGTAACTGGCAGTGCAACTTATACTTTTCGTAGTAATATTCAATTGGATAGAACTGCTTATTACACCACTAGAATGCATTACACAAACCAAGTTGAAATGCCAAATACATTCAATACAAATTTTAGAATTGGCTACAGACACAATGAAAATATTGCTGAAATATTTGTTGACGATTTTACTACTTTAGGAGGGTTTGATATTACTCGAAATAATATGCCTTTCCCTAGTAATAGAATGAATGCCACTAGAATAGGTGGGGCATTTAAATATAACACTAACTTAATTGATGGCTTATCAATTGTTGGCAATGTAAGTACAACATTGGCAGGGCGAAATGTTGGCCAATCTTCTGGCTTTGGAGCTGGATTGTTTTATATTCTTGATTTCAATAAGAAAGAAAAAAATATTGAAAAGTAATTATCCAAATTAATAAGAATTTGGACGAATCTTATGTAACTTATTTTAAAATTAAACGATGAAAAAATTAATATATATAATGCTATTGATGGCATGCTTTATTACAGCTTGCCAAAAAGAGATTAACGATAAAAGTCTTGAATTTCCTGCATTACAACCAACTAAATTAGATACTAATGCAGGCAGTTGGAAACCAATTTTATTGTCGGGTCCAACAGAGTTTTCAATACCAGCTCCAATTGCAACAACTTCACCAGATTATATTGCACAAATAAATGAAATCAAAAGTTATCAGGCTTCCATAAACAATGAAGATAGAGTTGCAATTAAATATTGGAGTGCAGGAGCAGTGTTACGATGGAATGAAATTATGCGAGAATTAGTGGCACAACATAATTTACCTCCATATCAAAATGCAGATGGAACTTATCCAATACCAAGTGCAACAAACCCATTAGCCTATCCTTTATTTCCTTTCGCAAATCCACCTTATGCAGCAAGAGCTTATGCTTATGTAAGTGCAGCCATGTATGATGCATTGGTAGCAGCAATGTATTACAAACAACAATATAAAAGAGCAGCACCTTACCATGTAAATAATACCATTAATGCATTAGTTCCAAAATCTAATTTGCCATCATACCCAAGTGAAGATGCTGTAGTAGCTGGCGTGGCAACTGAAATGATGAAGCTGTTATTTCCTGGAGATCAAGCATACATACAATCAAAAGCAGAGCAGCACAAGCGTTGCAGATTGTTAAGTGGTGCAAATGTTAGAAGTGATATTGAAGCAGGGGAAGCTTTGGGTAAAGCTGTAGCAAATAAATTTGTTACACTTGCAAGAAGCGATAGAGCAGGTGCAGCTGTTGGCAATCAAACTATTTGGACTCAGTTTGAAACCGAATGCATTGCCCGAAATGAAGTTCCTTGGATGAGTTTAGAATCACCTAAACGCCCTCCAATGTTGCCTTTGTTTGGTAAAGTAAAAACTTTTTTATTCGATAGTGTAACAATGGTAACACAAATTCGTCCTGTAGCACCACCATCAACTTCATCACAACAATTTAAAGACGAATTAAATGAAGTTGCACGTTATGCAGCAAATCCAACTAGAGAACAAATTAGAATTGCACATTTTTGGGCAGATGGTGTTGGCACATACACGCCTCCAGGTCATTGGAATGCAATTGCTGCAGAAGACTTTGTATTAAAGTCTTTTAGCGAAGTAAGATGGGCAAGAAATATGGCATTGTTAAATATGAGTTTAATGGATGCTGCAATAGCTTGTTGGGATGCTAAGTATACTTATTTTAATCCAAGACCTTCACAAATTAATCCAGCTATTAAAACTGTTACTGGGGTTCCAAATTTTCCTGCATATATATCAGGTCATAGTACATTTAGTGGTGCAGCTGCAACAATTTTAGGCCATATCATTCCTTCAAGAAAAGAAGATTATATAGCAATGGCAAAAGAAGCTTCTATTAGCAGATTGTATGGTGCAATACACTTTAGAAGTGATTGTGAAAAAGGATTAGAAACAGGTATAAAGGTTGGTAACTATGCTGTGCAAAGAGCCTTGGTAGATGGTGCAGATTAGTGTTTAAATTTAATATGATATTGTTTGCTTGTTAGCAAAATAGATATGATCAAATTATTACGCTTGTTAAATAAAATAAGTAAATACATTATACATTATAATGAAAAAATCTCTGTTTGTTGTTATACTTTTTATGGTTGCTTGTGCCTCAAAGCAAAATAGCAAAACCATGCTTTTTGAAGTGTTAGAGAGTAACGTAACTGGTATAAAATTTAATAATAAGCTAACTGCTACCCCTACGTTTAACATGTTTAAATACATGTATTTTTATAATGGAGCAGGTGTTGGTGCTGGCGACTTTAATAATGATGGTTTAATTGATTTATTTTTTACAAGTAATCAACAACAAAATAAATTGTACATCAATAAAAATAATCTGCAATTCGAAGATGTTACAAGTAAAGCCCAAATTCCTAATGATAATGCTTGGAGTACAGGCGTTAGTGTTGTAGATATTAATAACGATGGAATGCTTGATATATATGTTTGTAGAGTTGGTAATTACGAAAGCTTAAAAAGCAATAATCAATTTTTAATTTGTAAAGAAATTAAAAATGGTATTCCAATTTACAAAGATGAAGCTAGAGAAATGGGGGTAGCATTTAGTGGATTTTCTACACAGTGTGCTTTTTTAGATTATGATAACGATGGTGATGTAGATATGTATTTAATGAATCATTCCTTACGTTATAATGGAACCTTTAATCCAAGAGCAACTTACACCAACACAACAGATAGTTTAAGTGGCGATTATTTGTTTAAAAATGATAATGGAAAGTTTGTTGATGTTACAAAGCAAAGTGGCATTAGTAGTACAATAATAAGTTATGGTTTAGGAATTTGTATAAGTGATATTAATGTAGATGGTTATCCTGATATTTATATTGGTAACGATTTTCATGAAAATGATTATTTATACATAAATCAAAAAAATGGCACATTCAAAGAATCTATACAAAGCAGTGTAATGCACACTAGCCAATTTAGTATGGGAGTTGATATTGCTGATATAAACAATGATGCTTATCCCGAAATAATTACAATGGATATGATGCCACAAGATCCATACATTTTAAAGCGATCATTAGATGAAGACGGCTATGATTTATTCAACTACAAAAGGAGTTATGGTTATATGCCACAGTTTGCAAAAAATGCTTTGCAATACAACCAACAAAATGGTATGTTTAGTGAAGTAGCCATGTACAGCAATGTGTTTGCAACAGATTGGAGTTGGAGTGCTTTGTGGATGGATTTTGATAACGACGGCTTAAAAGATTTGTTTGTAAGCAATGGCATACCTAAAAGATTAAATGATATTGATTATGTAAATTATGTAAGCAATGGTGAATTACAAGATAAAATAAGGGCAAATACATTGGAGCAAAAAGATATGTTGTTGGTTGAGAAATTCCCACAAATAAAACTGCCTAATAAGTTTTATAAAAATAATGGCGAGTTGAAATTTGAAGATGTAGAACAACAAATTAAAGGAGATTTACCAACCTATAGTAATGGGGCAGTTTATGCAGATTTAGATAATGATGGCGACTTGGATATTGTTGTAAATAATATTGACGACGATGTTTTGGTTTATAAAAATAATTCAGCAACTACTAATCACTTTGCTCAACTAAAACTAAAAGGCAGCCCTAACAATATCAATGCTATTGGTTCAAAGGTGGTATTGTTTTCAAACAATCATGTTTCAACTTTTGAAAAATCTCCTGTAAGGGGTTTTCAAAGCAGCATGGAAATTCCGTTACATATTGCTTGGGGAAAAGAAACCATCGACAGTACTTTTATTATTTGGCCAGATAATACTTTCGAGAAAATAACTCTTTTTACAGATTCATTAATCGAAATTGCTTACAAAAAAAATTTACCAACATTCAATTATCAATTACTAGCACAACACCAAACATCATCATTAACCGTTGATAATATTACTAATAGCACCTCACTTAATTATTTGCATGAAGAAAATAAATTTAATGAATTTGATAGGGAGCAACTTATGCCAAGAATGGTAAGCAGAGAAGGCCCAAGTATGGCTGTGGCAGATATAAATGGCGATGGTCTAGATGACGTTTTTTTGGGTGCTGCAAAAGGTTTTAAACCTAAAATGTTTACACAAAAGCTAAATGGAAAATTTAATTTAGTTAATCAACCTGCTTTAAATAATGATAGTATTTACGAAGATGTAGATGCTGTTTTTGCAGATATAGATAACGATAAAGATCTTGACTTGTTAGTAGCAAGTGGAGGAAACGAATATTTTGGCAATAGTATTTATTTACAACCTAGATTATATGTTAATGATGGAAAAGGCATGTTTTCAAAAAAGGATAATGCTTTTCCAAGTAATGTTTTGTTAACTGCAAGTTGTATAACTACTAATGATTTTAATGGTGATGGTTTGGTTGATGTTTTTATTGGTGCAAGAGCAGTGCCCTGGGAATATGGTGCAACACCAACATCTTACTTGATGCAAAATAATGGTAATGGAACATTTAAATCTGTATCCTACAACGGTATTGAAGTATTACAAAAAATTGGTTTAGTAACTGATGCCACTTGGGCAGATTTAAATAATGATAAAAAATTTGAGTTAATAGTTACATGTGAGTGGGATGGTGTATTTGCCTTTCAGTTTTTAAATAATAAGATTATTAAAAAAGAGCTTACAGCAAAAAAAGGTTGGTGGAATTTTTGTAAGATAGACGATGTAAATAATGATGGATGGCAAGATATAATTGTAGGCAATTTAGGCGAAAACAATAGGCTAAATGCAACAGAAAAAACTCCAGTTACTTTATACTTAAACGATTTTGATGATAATGGAAAAAAAGAACAATTAGTTACTTATTATCTTAAAGGCAAAGAAATATTGTTTGCCAATAAAGAAGAATTTCAAAGGCAAATGCCTTCTGCTAAAAAGAAATATTTATATGCCGAAGATTTTGCAAAAGCTACTGTAAGCGACATGTTTGCGTCAAATAAATTTAGTGATGCAAAACAATTAAAGGCTAATTATTTTTCGAATTCAATTCTAATAAACAAAGGCAATTTTAGTTTTAATGTTCAGCCAATGCCTTGGGAAGCTCAACTTTCAACTTTACGAAGTGCTGCTATTGAAGATGTAAATAACGATGGTTTAAAAGATATTTTGGTTGTTGGTAATTTTTATCCAAATAATATTCAAATGAGCACCAATGATGCTAACTATGGTGGAGTTTTAATAAATAAGGGCAATGCATTATTTAAGTACGAAAATTTTAATGGTTTAATAATTAAAGGGGAAGCACGAAAAATTTTACCCATATCTGTAAACAAAAACGTTTCATTTATTGTAGCAAAAAATAATGATTCCACGATTTTATTTACTATCAAAAAACCAAAAATCAAATAATTGCTTCAACAATCATAAACTCGTATGGTTGAAAAATTAGGTACTCATCATCTTTTCCAATTCTTTGTTTTTCTTTTGTTAACAAATTTTTTATAGATGAAAACCTTTGGTTGTTTTCTTTAAAGGCATACCAAGTTAAATAGCACACCTCATTGCTAAAATTAAACAAACAGTAAATGCTTTTTGTGTTATTGTATCTAACAAATCCTGCTATATGAATATTGTGTGTTGATAGCCAAGTTAGATTTTTTTTGTCGGCAAAAACAGCTTCTTTGTGACGTAATTTTATAAGTTGTTGTGTACCATTAAAAATAGTTTGTTCTACTGTGCTATCTTCTAAAATTCTCTCATATTTATTGTCCCAGTTTATTTCTGGGCGATGCATCCATCTATTGTCATAGCTTTTGTTGGCATCTTTTAAAAATGAGTAATCATTCATATAACCAGCCTCATCACCATAAAAAATCATGGGTAATCCTCCAACAAAAAAGCTAAAAGCTTGTAAAAGCAAAATTCTGTTACAAGCCGTTTTTATTTGTAATTCGTTTTGAGTATTCAATGCTTTTTCTAGGCCACATAGAGATGCCAAAGTGCCACTTATTCTGGCATCATTTGTTTTGTGGTTTACAGCAAAAAGAGCCCCATTGGCAAAAGAATAAGGATGTGTGCCAGCATAAAATTCTTTAATAAATTTTCTGTGTAAAAATGGATTAAATCCAGCAGATTCAATATGTGCATTATCGTACCCTAAGCCAATATCATCATGGCAGCGTGTATAACTTATCCAAGATGTTCCATAAGGCTTTTCTAATAATTGGTTTTGAGCTGAGAGTAATACTCTTGTATCGCTTGTTGCAATAGCATCCCAAAGAAGTGCCATTGTAGTAGCATTGTAGGCAAAATCACATTCTTGAGCAAGGTGTTTTCCTTCACCAAAATATTTCATGATTTCTGTAGGTGCTACAATGGCCTCACCAAGTAAAGCCATACCTGGTGTTGCAGTATTTACACAAAGTTTTATTAACTGCAATAGTGTATGGGCTTGTGGTAAATTTTGGCAAGTGGTGCCAATTTCTTTCCAAATAAAAGCTGGGGCATCTATTCTCAAAACATCAATACCTAAATTGGCATAGAATAGAATATTATCGAGCATGGCTAAAAAAACCTTAGGATTTTTAAAATTCAAATCCCATTGGTAGGAGTGAAAAACTGTCATCACCCATTTTTGCATATCAAAATCGTAGGTAAAATTACCAGGATGGCTTTCAGGGAAAACTTCTGGCATTGCTGCTTCGTATTGGTTTGGTATTGATTTATCAGGGAAGCAGTAGTAAAATTTTTGATATTCCTCATCACCATTTTTTGCTTTAATTGCCCATTCGTGTTTATGTGAAGTATGGTTTAAAACTATATCCATCATTAAATACATATTTTTTTCATGCATTTTATGCTGAATATTTTTTAAGTCTTCAATAGTTCCAAACCTTTCACTTACTTTTCTAAAATCACTAACAGCATATCCACCATCACTTTCATTTTCTGGGCTTTCCATTAATGGCATTAGATGTAAAAGATTTACACCTAACTTTTCAAAATAGTATAGTTTGTTTTGTAAGTTGGGTAAATTGCCACAAAACCTGTCAACGTACAAACTCATTCCAGTGATTGTATTACTCAAAAACCAGTCTTTACTTTTTAAATCATCTCTTTTGAGCAGAGACTCATGTCTGTTTTTATGAGCTTGTTCAAGTAATGTGAAAATGCCTTCTAAGCAATTTTCTTGATTGTCTGAATATTGATACAACTCATAAAAAAGTTCTTGAATAGAAGATTTGTTGAGTTCTAATCTTTTTTTGAATTTATTATAATATTGGTGATTCATTACCAAAATTTACTTAATTGAATATGTCTTTATTTAAAAATTTAAAAGCTTCCATTGCTCCTAAGTATTCGCAAGTTCGAGCACCAGCTTTGTTTCCATTAACAATAATATTTTGCCAATTGTTTAGTGTAAGTTTAGTTATTTTAGCATTGCTTAGTTTACTTAATTGAAATAAAACAGCACCAACAAAAGCATCACCAGCACCAGTTGTGTCTTTTGGCTTAATTTTTATACTAGGAATAATATTGGTATTGCCTTGTAAACCAAGTAAGGTGCCTTTGCTACCTAAAGTAATGGCAAATACTGCTTTGCATTTAGCTAATAAAATTTGTGCTGCTTTTTCTACACTGCTTTCATGGGTGATTAACATAGCTTCTTCATCGCTAAGTTTAAAAAAATTGCATTGCTCTATAAAATTCCAAGCGTGTTTAATAAAGGTTTTTTGATTGTTTCCAAATAAAAGATGTCGATAGTTTGGATCAAAGCTGATGAATTTATTTTTTGCTTTTGCTTTGCTTAGTACATCAAAATAAGCCTTTTGTAGTTTTCCATTTAAAAAGCCTGTAGCACTTCCAAAATGAACAATAGAATAATTGTCTATATCAATAGTGTTGGTATCATCAATACTTAATTCAGCATCGGCACCTCTATTAAAGTAAAAATCCCTTTCTCCGTTTTTCATTAAACTTACAAATGCAAAAGTTGTAAAATGCTTTGCATCTTGAAACATAAAGTTTGTTCCAACGCCAAAGCTTTTCATAACATCAATTAAATGATTTCCAAAGGGGTCAGTACCAACTTTTGCTGCAATATCAACTTTACCACCAAGTGCAGCAATTGCAGCTGCCACATTTGTAGGTGCACCTCCAGCTTTTTTTAGAAAATTTTCACCATTATTTAACGTTGAACCTTTATTAGTGCAAATCATATCTATCAAGGCTTCGCCAATACACAAAATCCTATTCATAGTAATTTTATTATAAATTTTTCAATAACTTATTTAAAATTGAAATATTTTGTTGCTATCTCTTAACTTAAAACTTTATTGATTTTATTAAAGATTGATAGGTGTAAAAACTTTTTTTAGGAGTACGTTTTTGTGTTTTAAAGTCAACATAGGTAATTCCAAATCTTTTGGTATATCCACTTGTCCATTCAAAGTTGTCTAAAATGCTCCAAAGCATATAACCTTCAACTCTTGCACCATCTTTTTTAGCATCTAAAAAAGCTTGAATATGATCTTTTAAATAGTTTGTTCTTAAGTTGTCTTCAACTTTACCATTTGCAAGAATTTCATCCATATCGCCATAGCCTGCACCATTTTCAGTAATGTAAATTCTCGGATTGTTGTATTCGTTTTTTAAACGCATTAAAAGATTGTAAAAATGTTTTGGCCTAACTGCTCCATTAAACATTTTTATAGAATCAGGGTTGTTAGTCATCCAATTTATATTCATGGCAAAGTTGGTGTCGTAGGTTACATAACTAATTCCATAATAGTTTACACCTATAAAATCGGGCTTAGCACTTTTTAATATTTTATAATCTTCGTCATTAATCTTAAAATTTTTGTCGTACTTGCTAAAAAGTGCAATAGCATCAGCGGGATAAGTACCTTTTAAACTTGCATCTAAAAAAAATCTGTTGTGAATGCCGTCTTGTAACATACTTGCTTCAACATCATTTTTGTTTTGTGCATCTTTTGGTTCAGTAGGTATTAAGCTTAATGTAATACCAATTTCCCCTCCTAAGTTTAATTGATGATAATTGTTTGTAACAATAGCATTTGCCATCATTAAGTGATGAGCAGCCATACCTTTTGAGCCTAAATCTTCACTTGAAATTTTAAAAGGATTTTTGCTTTTATTAATCACATTTTTGGCCCAATTTGTAAACAAAAACAAATCAATATTTGGCTCATTAAAAGTAATAAAGTGTTTAACTTTTTTTCCATATTCTTTGAAAACAAGATTTGCATATTCGGTAAACCAGTCTATCATTTTTGGGTTACTAAAACCTCCTTTTTCTTGTAAAATATTGGGCATATCCCAATGGTACAAGGTGATAAATGGTGTGATATTATTGGCAATTAAATCATCGATAAATTGATGATAATGTTGCACCCCTTTTTGATTTACTAAGCCTGTGCCGTTTGGTAATAACCTACTCCATGATAAGGAGAAACGATAACAATTAACACCAAGTTTTTTCATCAATGCAATGTCTTGTAAATATTGTTTTCTATCGTACGTATTTAATGCAATATTTCCATTATGATCAACACCTACAAAAGGTTTTGTAATATGATATTTATTTGTGTACACATCCCAGTTTGATAATGATTTGCCATCTTTTAAATATGCACCTTCTACTTGATAAGAGGCACTTGCAACACCCCACATAAATTTACTTTGAGCATTTGTTGTATTCATGATTATGATTGAAAATACTGCTATAATTATTTTTCTCATTTTTTAACTTTTAACGGTGTTAATTTTACAGATATGTTAAGGTGTAATTGTTTTTGTATCTTTCTTTATAAGCATTGTTGCAAAAGAAGCAATTAAAAGCAGTGCTCCTGCAAACAGAATTGCATGAGTTGGTTTATCGTTTAAAACATACTTTAAAACATATTTAAACGAAATTGTTTGAATAATCATGGGTATTACAATCATCATATTTATAATACCCATGTATACTCCATATCTTTCTTTGGGGATTTGGTTTACTACTAATAAATAAGGAATTCCCATCATACTTGCCCAAGCTACACCAAATGCAGTCATAGGAACAAAAAGTAAATATTTATTTTCAATAAATGGGAAAGCAATTAATGCCAATCCTGCGAAAAGTAAACAAATGGTATGAACATATTTTGCACTGTATTTTTTTGCCAAAGCAACAAGTGCAAAAGCTGATAAAAATGTTACAATATTGTACCAACCATTAACAAGGCCAGTCCAACCAACAGCTTCTTCATAGGCTGTATTGTTTTGGTAAGTAAAAGTTTTCCAAACGCTATTTGCGATACTTTTACTAGCATTTTGCCAATAGCAAAAAAGGGCATACCACTGAAACAAATACACCAAAGCCAATTGCCACATTACTTTTGGCATATCTTTAATAGCATGTATAATTTCAATAAAAGGGGTTAGTAAAGTATTTTTTTCTTGTTTAAGTTTAGTTAGTTCTTCATCAGTAGGTGGAATTTCTGGTGTTTTATATAAGCTCCACAATACTGATGAAATAGAGCAAATTGAACCAAGAAAAAAACTACCAAAAACCCAATATGGAATAGAACCATACGACCCTTTTATATTTTTTTGGAAAAAGAACAATGAAATATTTGCCAATGTAATACCAAGCCCAGTAAAAAAGCTTTGAGTTAAAAAACCTTCGGGATGTTGATTTTGAGGCAATTTATCAGCAATAAATGCTCTGTAAGGTTCCATTGCTGTGTTGTTTGCAGCATCTAAAATCCAAAGTAAACCGGCAGCCATCCAAAGCGAAGAACTAAATGGATATAAAAATAAACAGATGCTACAAAATAATGCTCCAATAAAAAAATAGGGTTTTCTTCTGCCAAATTTTGGGTGCCAAGTTTTATCACTCATAGCACCAATGATGGGTTGAATTAATAAACCTGTCATCGGACCAGCTAAGTTTAGTAAAGGAATTTCATCTGGCCTAGCTCCCAACATATCATAAATTGGATTAATAGCACTTTGCTGTAATCCAAAACTATATTGAATACCAAAAAAACCAACATTCATATTTATGATTTGCATGAACGACAGCCTTGGCTTTATTATTTCCATACACAAGCATTTTTGCTAATATATGTAACCTAAAGCCTCAAAAATTTATGGCTACATTAGCAAACGTTTGATGTGGGAATTTGTGATGATTTTTTATTTTCAATTTTTATTTTAAAATCAAGTTATAAAGATTTGATGAATGTATTTTTGTGCTATGAAACCCATCAACAATATTGCAATTTTTGCAAGTGGTACAGGTTCTAATGCCCTTAAAATTATCGAGCATACTGTTTTAAAAAATCATATAAAACTAATTGTAAGTAATAAAACTACAGCAGGCGTTGTAGATATTGCAAATCGCTTTGGAATTGAAGTATTAATTATTACAAAAACTAAATTTGAGCAAGATGGGTTTGTTGAAGAACTTAAAGCCAAGCAAATTGATAAAATTGTACTAGCAGGCTTTTTGTGGAAAATCCCATTGCCACTTGTTAATGCCTATCCAAACTCAATTATAAATATTCATCCTGCTTTATTACCTAAGTTTGGAGGTAAAGGAATGTACGGACATTTTGTACACGAAGCAGTTTTAAAATCAAACGAGAAAGAAACTGGAATAACCATTCACTACGTAGATGAAATTTATGATCATGGACAAATTATTTTACAAGCCAATTGTTTTGTAAGTGAAAAAGATGATGTAACTACAATAACCAAAAAAGTTCAAGTATTAGAGCATAAACATTTTGCAAAAACTATTGCTTTGTTATGGACGTAAATCTTATTTTAAAATGTTTGTGATAACAGTTGAAGTATAAAATTTATCTACACCAATTATTATGTTTATCAAATAAATTAATACGTTGAATATAGTTCTATAGCAGTGTTCAGTAATAAAAAAGCCCCACAACTAAGTAGAGCTTTAATATATGGATGGGTTAGTAAGTAAAGGAATAATTAAATTCCCAATACAATATTAAAGTTAGTTTTTACTACTACAAAATATTTGGTATTGTTTTTTATCAACATTTATTTTTAAAATGTGAATTGCTAAGTTGTAGTTGTAAACATTTTTTTAAATTAAAAATTAAATCTTGCTAGTTTATTTATTGATGTAAAGCTGAAATTGTCTGATATCAATGCTTTCGGGCTGTTTGTATTTTTTAAATTCAATGGCACATGTTATAAAAATGATTACTAAGTTGTAATTACATTTGCTGATATTATTTTAAAATGAAATTCACAACTCCACAACAATTACAAACAATTGCACAATTAATTGATGCTACAATATTAGGTAATGCAAACAATGAAGCTCATGGTATAAACGAGATTCATAAAGTTACAGAAGGTGATATTTGTTTTGTTGATCATCCTAAATATTACGATAAATGTTTGCAAAGCAAAGCAACTATTATAATAATAAATAACAGCGATGTGCACATACCAAATGGTAAAACCTTGTTGTTTTGTAACGATCCTTTTGAAGC
>JBMLOR010000192.1:0-10597 GCA_049242865.1 Chitinophagaceae bacterium
GCAACAGGTGCACCAGAGTTAGTAGCAAATTGAATGAGTGCACTTCCTATATTTAAAACTTCATTTCTGTTTCTGTTGTAAATACCAGTGATAGTCCAACTAAAGTCTTTAGTTTTAAATGGAGTTCCACTAAGCATTATCTCATATCCAGTATTTTTCAGGTTTCCAATGTTGTCTAATAAAGTTGAAAAACCAGTAGAAGGAGCTATAAATCTGTCTAATAATAAATCGTTTACCTTTTTGTTATAAACGTTTAATGTAAGATTTACTCTGTTATTTAAAAATCCTAAATCTAATCCAAATTCAATCTCTTGTTGGCGTTCAGGTTTAACATTAGTATTTGCTAAAGTAGAGCTAGAATTTAATGCTGTACGGCTATTGAAAGACGAAGCCTGATATACATTAAATCTGTCGTAAGCTCCTATGCCTGTTAAGTTTCCACTTTCACCGTATGCTAAACGTACTTTTGCAAAATCCCACCATTTACTTACTCCTAATTTGCTCCAATAATCTGCACTACTAGCAACGTAGCTAACATTTGCTTTAGTATATGTTTGATTGCGTTGGTCAGGACCAAATACACTTGAACCGTCTTGCCTTATTGCAGCAGTTACAAATAAGTGGTTTCGATATTTAAAATTTTGTTGTACAAACAATCCATTGATGCTAAATTCACTTCTACTATCAGCACCTTGAATTATTGTACTTGCACCTCTAACACTTTGAACAAATGGTGCTAATCCACGACCTTGATTTAATATAAAATGATTTCTTTCGTATTGCTCACTGTATCCAATTTGGGTAACACTTGAAATGTCTTTTGTAATATTTGTACTATATGTGATGTTTAAGTCATGGTTTATACCAAAAAAGTTTGCAGATCCTGCACTTGCATAACCATTAAGTGAAGGGTCATTACTTGTTGTACCACCACCAAAAAAAGCAGCATTTACATTGTAGGCAAAAGGAGGCATATACGTTGTTCCAAATTGACCATAAGCATCAACTCCCATTGTGTAATCTACAGTTACATTTTTTATTGGTTTTAACTTAGCACCAAAATTTGCCATTATTCTACTAGTTCTACTTACTTGTTGAAAATCTTCAATAACAGAAATAGGGTTTACTCTGCCTAAATTACCAATAGTTTGCAAATTGCCTAATCCATCTCTTGCTCTTAAGTTGTGAAAGTTACCCAAAATAGTAACAGAATTCATTGGTGAGAAAAAAGTATTTCCTTCTGGTTTTTCATTTGCTGAGCTATTTACATAGTTTAATCCAAGGTTTACACTTGCCCACTTATTTAATTTTTGGTCGATATTACTTCTAAAACTGAAACGCTGAAAATCTGTGTTGCGAATGATTCCTTGATTGAAAAAATACGAACCACTGAAAAAATACTTTGTTAAATCAGTTCCACCACTTACACTGATGTTGTTATCTGTACCCATTCCATTTTGGAAAATTAAATCTTGATTATCATATCTTGTAACAGCAGTTGTATTTGTAAGTGTTGGACTTAATATATCCTGTGTTTGAGAACCTGGACCATCAGTTGGGCCACCAAACTTGGTAGGTGCTTGATTTACATCTAGTCTTTTTCTAAGACTGTTGAACATTACATTACTAGTAAACGTAACTTTCGCAGCACCACTAACCCCTCTTTTTGTAAAAATTTGAACTACACCACTATTAGCACGACTACCATAAATGGCTGCAGCAGCAGCTCCATTCAAAACTTCAATTCTTTCAATGTCAGCAGGATTAATGTCTACTAATCTGTTTGTACCTACAACACCTACTGAATTGCCACCATCGTAGTTTGATTGTGTATTTGTAACCCTAGGTGAACTATTGTTTACAATTACACCATCAACAATATATAAAGGTTCAGATGAAGAATTTATAGAACTTACACCTCTAAGTCTAACACTCATTCCTCCTGCAGGATCACCACTATTTTGTGTTATTTGAGCACCAGGAGTTTTACCTTGAATAGCTTGAAGTGCATTTGTAGCTGCCCCTTTGCTAATATCATCTGATTTTAGTGTAGCTACATAACTACCAAGTTGTTTTTTGGTGGTTCCAGCACTTGTACCAGTTACTACAACTTCATCCAATTTACTTGTGCTTTCTGCAACTTTTGCATCTAAAGTAATGGTGTTGGCAGTAATTGATTTTTCTGTAGTAACAAATCCTACACCACTAAAAACAATAGTGTAATTACCGGGTTTTAAGCCAGAACTGTTTAAAACATAATTACCATTGAAATCTGTTGTAGTGCCAACTTTTGTACCTTTAATAGTTACTGTTACACCAGCAGCAACACTTCCATCTGAGGTGGTTACTTTTCCACTCAATTTTACTTGTGCTAACACTACGTTGGTGAATAGCACAAAAGCTAACATTAACAAACTTTGTTTTAGTTTGTTATGTAGCAGAGTTGTAGAGATTCTCTTCATGTTTTGTTTTTTATTTGTTAAAGAATAAATGCTTAATAAATACGTATACCTTGTTGTTTAAATTCCATTAATTTTTCATCATCAGGGCTTAATTCTGTGATTAGGTAGTTTATTTTATCTGTATCACAAATTTTAATTTTTTGCTGTGTGTTCAATTTTTCTGAAATGCTTAATAACATAGTTTTATCACTAACATCAATCATAGCCTTTTTTACTTGTACAACGTCCCAATCATTATCTGTTAGGCCCATTTGAGTATCCAATGCATTAATGCCCATTATACACAAATCAGCCTTTATACCCTTAATTTTTGTAATGGCATCGCCACCAATTGCAATTTGCGAGGCTTTCGATATTTTATCTCCAATAAAAATTACATCAATATTTGGATGATTGCTATACTCTAATGCAGCAGCAAGGCTTACAGTAAAAAAGGTTGCTTTTAAGTTTTCGGGAAGCATATGTGCTAATTCAATAACAGTGGTGCCACCGCTAGTAAGTATAAACATCCCATCTTTTATAAATGGAATTACCTTAGATGCAATTTTTCGCTTATCCTCAACACCATATACAAAATTATTTGCAAAAGATTTGTGAAACGATTTAGAAATAGCTCCACCGTGCACTTTAATAATTTTACCTTGTTCATCAAGTTCTATTAAATCTCTTCTTACAGTATCTTCTGATACATTAATTTCTATACATAAATCGCTTGATAAAACTTTGTTGTGCAGATTTAATTGGTGTAAAATGTACGCCTGTCTTTCACTTTTTAGCATTTGTATTTCGTTAGAAAAGCGAATATGAGCAAAAAAATTACATAACAAATTAAAAAACGCATAAAAACGCAAGAAAATTCATTTTTATATAATGTTTTCTATTTCTAATCATAGATTAATTAAAATTTGTTTAAAATACTTCTTAAATAAATTAAACAAAAACGTTGATATTTTTTTGTTTTTCTGTTGTAAACTTTACTTTCGTTATATATTACAATTAAATGTTGCAAGAGACTATAAAAATAGCCATATTAGATTTATATGAGGGGGCCCAAAACCAAGGTATGAGGTGTATTAAAGAAATTATAAATCTTTGGGGCGATTACAATAATTTGTGTGTTTCCTATGAGGTTTTTGAAGTTAGGCTAAAACATCAAACGCCCGATTTAAGCTTTGATGCTTATATATCTACCGGAGGTCCAGGTTCTCCGTTAGAAAGTGAAGGTAGCGATTGGGAAAATGTTTATTTTAAATGGTTACAGTCGGTAGAAGCTTATAATTCTAGTATTTTAAATACCACTAAAAAACATGTTTTTTTCATTTGCCATAGTTTTCAACTAGTTTGCAGGCATTATAAAGTAGCCAACGTTTGTAAACGAAAAAGCACATCTTTCGGCGTTTTTCCTATAACAATGTTAGATGATGGCAAACAAGAATTGGTTTTTGAAGGGTTATTAAATCCATTTTATGTGGTTGATAGTAGAGATTACCAAGTAATTGATCCTAACTATAGTGTACTTGAAAAAATGGGTGCAACACTACTTTGCCTCGAAAAAGAAAGGCCTCATGTAGCATTACAAAGAGCCATTATGGGTATAAGATTTTCGCCATATTTTATTGGAACACAATTTCACCCCGAAGCTGATGCAACAGGCATGTTAAAACATTTAGAAACTCCAGAACGTAAAAAAGTTGTGGTTGATACACATGGCTTAACAAAATGGGAAAATATGGTGGAACATTTACAAGATCCTGATAAAATACTTTTTACTTACTCTAAAATTTTACCTAATTTTTTAAATGAAGCTATTGGTTTAAACGTGGCTACTGCAGATTAATTTTTCAACAATAAAACTAAAAATATTTCATAACATTCGAAGAACTGTATCATTGCAGTTCTTCTTTTTTTATGGCTTGGGATAAAGTAATAGCACAACAACATTTAAAAATACAGTTGCAAGAAATGGTAAGCCATAATAGGCTTTCACATGCATTGTTGTTTTTAGGAAAGGAGGGAAGTGGTGCACTTCCATTGGCTGTTGCTTTTGCACAGTATGTTGTAAGTCAGCCAAAACCTGGAGCAATTGTTGAAGATTTATTTGGTGGGATGAGCAACTTACCAACAAGTGATGATGAATTTGAAGCTTCAAAAGCACGTGCCGAAAATTTAATTCATCCCGATTTGCATTTTAGCTTTCCTGTAATACCTGCAAAAAGTGGTGATAAGCCTATTAGTGCAAATTATATTGCCGAATTTAGAGAGTTTTTTCAACTATATCCTTACGGAAATGTATATGATTGGTTACAGTTTATTAACGCTGAAAATAAGCAAGGCAACATTACTGCTGAGGAATGTTTAGATATTATTAAAAAGTTGAGTTTAAAAAGTTTTGAAGCTCAAACCAAAGTTTTGGTGATGTGGATGCCTGAGTATTTGGGTAAAAATGGAAACAAGCTTTTAAAACTTATAGAAGAGCCACCTGCTAACACTTTGTTTATTTTAGTTGCTGAAAATGAAGAGGCTATTTTGCCAACCATTCTTAGCAGATGCCAATTGGTTAAAGTTCCACCTTTAGACGCAACTGACATTGAAGCTGCTTTAATTGAAAGAGCTCAAATAGATGCCAATAAAGCAAAACAAATTGCCAATATTGCTGAAGGAAATTATAGAGAAGCTTTGCAATTAATACAACATGCAAGCGAAGATTGGCAAGATTTTGCTAAAGAATGGCTTCGTTGTATTGTACGAAAATTACATACTGATAACTTAAAGTTTATTGAAGATGTGAGTAAACTTGGTAGAGAAAAGCAAAAGCAATTTTTGAGATATTTTAATCATTTGTTAGAGCAAAGTGTTAGAGTAAAAGCATTAGGTACTGATGCGTTTGCAATTGCCGAAAACGAATTAGATTTTGCATTACGAATAAATAAAATTGCAAGTGTTAGTCAAATTGAAGCTATGGTTCATGTGCTCGATAATGGAGCTTATTATGTAGAACGAAATGCCAATGCAAAAATGCTATTTATGGCTATGAGTATTAAGTTATTCCATATTATTCAAAATAAAGTTACCATTCAAGTTACTTAAATCTTTCATCTATTTTTCTTGCACAATCATTTCAATTTTTTTAAATTGATAGTTAGTTTTTTTATTCAACTAATTGCTCTACACTTATTTTATAAAGTTGCAGTCATTGCATATTTCCTACTACAAAAATTACTTATAAATGCTATTCGTGTTAAAGTTATATTTATGTTTTTCTAAATAATTATTTAGATTTGTCTAAAAAATAAGTTAAGGATGATGGTAAAATATACAAGCACCGAAGAAAATTACCTTAAAGCAATTTATCAGTTACAAGTAATCGACAGTAATGTTTCAACTAACGATATAGCTAAGCATTTGCATACCAAAGCAGCTACAGTAACCGATATGATTAAAAAATTAAAGCAAAAAAAGCTTATTGAGTATAAACCTTATTATGGTGTTCATCTTACAAGTTTGGGACTCAAACAAGCTTTAACCATTATCAGAAAACATAGGCTTTGGGAATACTTTTTATTTAACAAATTAAATTTTAACTGGGAAGATGTGCACGAAGTTGCCGAAGAATTAGAACATATTTCATCTACCAAATTAATAGATAAACTAGATCAATACTTGGGCAATCCAAAATACGATCCACATGGTGATCCAATACCCAATAAAAATGGATTAATGCCTCAAACACAACACGTTAATCTTGCTCAAATTCCGCTTCATAAAAAAGCAACTTTAAGCTTGGTGAACAGCCAACATAAACAACTACTTCATTTATTAAAACAAAAAAATATCATTTTAGGAGCAACATTAAGTGTTGTAAATAAAATTGAGTTCGACAACTCTATTGAAGTAAAAATTAATCGTCAAGCCCCAATAAATATTAGCCATAAAATGGCAGAAACTTTATTTGTAACCCTTAATTAAGTAAATATGAATGTACACCATAATGATACTTCTTTAAGCGAAGTGCACGAAACCGTTGATACAACAAAGCCTAGAAAAGGGATTAAAAAAATATTAGCTTACCTTGGTCCAGCCTATTTGGTTAGTGTTGGTTATATGGACCCTGGTAATTGGGCAACTGATTTGCAAGGTGGTGCAAAATTTGGATATCAATTAATTTGGGTATTGTTGATGAGTAACCTTATGGCTTTGTTACTTCAAAGTTTATCAGCAAGATTAGGCATTGTAAGGCGAAAAGATTTAGCACAAGTTAATAGAGATGTTTACCCACCAACTGTTAATTTTTGTTTGTACTTATTGGCAGAAATTGCAATTGCTGCTTGCGATTTAGCAGAAGTATTAGGCATGGCTTTGGGTATTTATTTACTTACAGGATTACCACTAATTTGGGGTGTGGCTTTTACAGTTTTAGATACACTTTTAATATTGTTGTTACAACGTTATGGTATTCGAAAATTAGAAGCTTTTATACTTGCATTGGTTATTATTATTGGATTATCTTTTTTGGTAGAAATGTATTTGGCAAAACCCAATTTACTAGAAGTTTCAAAAGGTTTTATACCAACTAGTTTAAACAAAGAAGCCTTGTACATTGCTATTGGCATTATTGGTGCAACTGTAATGCCACACAATTTGTATTTACATAGTGCTTTAGTACAAACAAGAAAAATTGGAAGAAGCACCGAAAACATAAAAAAAGCTATTAAGTTTAATATTATTGATAGTGCTATAGCACTAAATGCTGCTTTTTTTGTAAATGCAGCTATTCTTATTTTAGCAGCAACTGCCTTTTATAAAACTGGTAATACACATGTTGCTAAAATTGAAGATGCCCACCAATTATTATCTCCATTGCTAGGTAAACTATCTCCTGTTTTATTTGCTATTGCACTTATTGCTGCTGGTCAAAGTAGTACCATTACAGGAACATTAGCAGGGCAAATAATTATGGAGGGCTATCTGAAAATTAGATTAAATCCTTGGCTACGTAGATTAATTACAAGGCTTATTGCAATTGCACCTGCAGTGATAGTAATTACTATTTATGGTGAAGATAAAATTGATGCCTTATTGGTATTTAGTCAAGTGGTGTTAAGTGTTCAATTAGCATTTGCGATTATACCTTTAATTCATTTTGTTAGTGATAAAAAAGCGATGGGGCAATTTGCCATTAAACCAATTACTCAAATTTTTGCTTGGTTAGTAGCCATAATATTGGTGAGTTTAAATATTAAAATGATTTTTGATCAGAGTTTAGAGGTTTTTTATGCAAAAGGAATGTTGTTTTGGAAGTTTGCAATTACACTTGGTTTTATTGGTTTTGTTTGGCTTTTTGTGATGATGACTTTCATTCCAATATTAAGGAAAAACTATTCAAGAAATACTAAAAAAATACATGCAGATGCACTTAGTTTAGATAATTTAGATGTTGAACCCAATAAAACTGTTGTAATAGCTTTAGACTTTAGTGGTATGGACGATAAACTTATTGCTCATGCTCTAAAACAAGGCAACAAAAGCACTCACTACATTCTTGCACACGTGGTAGAAAGTGCCAACGCTGTATATGCAGGTAAAGAAAGTGACGATGAAGAAACAAGGCTAGATATAAAGCAGCTCGAAGATTATGCTATACAACTTAATCAAAAAGGATATTTGTTTACTACTGAAATTGGTTTTAATAATCGTGTTAAAGAAATTGTACGAATTGTAGAAACTAATAAAGCTAATTTACTAGTGATGGGGGCTCACAGGCATGGTAAATTAAAAGATTATCTGTTTGGCGAAACTATTAATAGTGTTAGGCATTTAGTAAAAATTCCTGTGTTAGTTGTAAATAGTTAGTTGTTATTTTAATCAATTCACAACAGAAATTTGTATCCATTTAGAGAAAAATATGTCTGTTTTATCATCTTTAATGCTTATTTAAAGAAAATTAAAGTGGCCATCTATTTCGATAAACTTAACTTTTAGGATGTAAATTATAGTGCCGGAATGATTAAAAAAAACAAAGTAAAAGCATACTTTAAACAGCTATATGTTAATTAAATTAACTATAATTGTTCTTAAACGAGTTACACACATAAAATTATCAAAAAACTATATATTTTTACCGGCTTAATTTAATTAAATGACACATCCTTTTACGTACATAGATCCAAATGCAAAAGTTGCACCTAATGTAAAAATCGACCCATTTACAGTTATTCATCAAGATGTACAAATTGGTGATGGAACTTGGATTGGTAGCAATGTAACTATTATGGAAGGCGTAAAAATTGGGAAAAATTGTAGAATTTTTCCTGGTGCAGTTATAGGTGCTGTACCACAAGATTTAAAGTTTGATGGCGAAAAAACTTACGTTTATATTGGTGACAATACTACAATCAGAGAATTTGTAACCATTAACAGAGGAACTGATGATAGAGGTAAAACTGTAGTGGGTAGCAATTGTTTAATCATGGCTTATAGCCATATTGCACATGACTGTATTTTGGGTAATAATTGTATTTTAAGTAATAGCGTACAAGTAGCAGGGCATGTAGTTATTGGAGATTGGACAGTTATTGGTGGTGTAAGTGCTGTTCATCAATTTGTACAAATTGGGCAACATAGCTTTGTAGCTGGTGGTAGTTTAGTGAGTAAAGATGTACCTCCTTATATAAAAGCTGTTCGTAATCCACTAAGCTATGGTGGTGTAAATAGTGTAGGTTTAAAACGAAGAGGTTTTACGGTAGAACAAATAAACCATATTTTAGATATTTATAGGATTATTTACAACAAAGGATTTAATACATCACAAGCTTTAGAATTTATAGAGGAAGAAATTTTCGCTAGCGACGAAAGAGATGAAATTGTAACTTTTGTACGTGAAAGTGGTAGAGGAATTATCAAACGTTTTGTAAAAGGTAGTTTAGAAGACTAGTTTATGAACGATAACTTTTTTAATGATTGGGAAAAAAAGAGTGCCGATAGTCAAAAAAAATATCATCAACAACTCAAAACAATCAATAAAAATAAGGCTTTAAAGCAACTTCCTCAATTGCATGAAAAAGCTTTCGAAAAAGTAGATTGCTTAGCATGTGCAGCATGTTGTAAAAACTATAGCCCACGTTTTAAAGTGCCGGACATAAAAAGATTAGCCAAACAGTTAAAACTAAAAGAAAGTGTTTTTATTGATACCTTTTTGAAGTTAGATAACGAGGGCGACTATGTCACAAAATCTAATCCATGCCCATTTTTGGGTGCAGATAATTTTTGTAGTGTTTATAACGATAGACCATCAGATTGTAAGCGTTTTCCTTATACAGACGAAGACGTGTTGATTAAACGAATTCAACTTACTTTAAAAAATTCAACCTTTTGCCCTGCCGTATTTTTTGTATTAGAAAATCTAGAAAAATAATTTATGACCAGAATTGAAACCATTATTCAACAATCTATAGACGTAAAAAAAAGTATACTAGCCCATCCTGAATTACTTCAAAAAATTGACGATTGTGTAAGCTTGGTTACCCATACATTTAGGCAAGGTAATAAGGTGTGGTTTTGTGGAAATGGAGGAAGTGCAGCAGATGCTCAACATTTAGCAGCAGAATTTAGTGGTCGTTTTTATAAAGATAGAAAAGCCTTACCATCGGAAGCGTTGCATTGCAATACTTCTTATTTAACTGCAGTTGCAAACGATTATAGCTATGATGTAATTTACAGTAGATTGATAGAAGGCATTGCTACAAAAGGTGATGTTTTATTTGGCATAAGTACAAGTGGCAACAGTAATAATATTTTTAAAGCATTTGAGGTATGCAAACAAATGGGGGTGCATACTATTGCATTTACAGGAGCAGCAGGAGGTAAAATGAAAGATTTAAGTGATATACTAATTAATGTACCATCTACCATAACCCCACGTATACAAGAAAGTCATATCACTATTGGCCATATTATTTGTGAGTTGGTAGAAGAAGCCATGCTACCTTTTTTGATTTAACAGTAATCTTGATTAAATAACATTAAAAAAGCCCCTAGTAAAACTAAGGGCTTTTTTGGGGAGAATAATGGGTCTCGAACCCACGACCTACAGTGCCACAAACTGTCGCTCTAACCTACTGAGCTATATCCTCCATTTT
>JBMLOR010000193.1:0-4477 GCA_049242865.1 Chitinophagaceae bacterium
TAAACTTTTGTATGTAGGTGCAATGCTGTTTTTTAATGCTCTATTTATGCTCTTGCGTTTTTATTTGTTTTAACTAAAATTAAACCTAACCAATGTTCTTTTTGTAAGAGCTTATAAATTGTTTTATTTTATTTCATAAAAAAAGCAGCCTCAAAATGTTTTGAGGCTGCTTTTTTATTTTTGATATAATGAAATTATTTCTTTATTATGGTTTTACTTGTTTTATTACCATCAGAATCTAAAAAAGTAACGATGTAAGTTCCATTAACTAGTTTTGAAATATCAATACTTGTTTGAGTTGTACCTGCTTTAATTGCAGTGCTATTTACATTTTTACCTTGCAAATTAGTAATACTTAAACTTGCTTCTTTGCTTACAGCTTTGTAGCTAATTACTAAGTTGTTTCTTACTGGATTTGGAAACACTTCCAAACCAACAGATTTTCTTGGTGTTACAGCTACTACATTAGAATAAGTTACAGAACCATTTTTATTTAAAAATTTAACTCTATAATAAGTTGTAGATTTTAATTCTACATTATCATTTATTTCGTAAGTATTTTTTCCATTAGCAGCTAAAGTTGCAAAGCTGTTGAAGTCTTTAGCATTTAAACTTTTTTCTACAATATAACTTTTTACATCATCATCTCCATTTACATTCCACCAAATTTTTGCTGTTCCGTTTTCGTTTTTAGCAGCATTAAAACTCAACAATCTTAGTGGTAAAATTGTAGGCACAATTTGTACACCTCTTATAGCGGTATTGGTTGGATTTGTATAAACCTCTACTAATGATGCTGTTGGGGCTACATTATATCCAGTGGCATCTAATATGCTATAAAGTTTAGAACTAGGAGATGTATATAAAGTAACTGTACTGCCAGCTGTTGTTCCTGTTAAAGCCCTAAATCCAGTTGCACTTCCAGGGGGAAGGTTCATAACACCTAAAGAATCCCAATTATTTGTTGTAGCATTTAAGCAATATTTAAAAATACCTAAAGATGTTGCGTCGCTAGCAAAGTATAAAGTATTTAAACCAGCGGGCCCACCAGGTAAACTTGTCATGTAAACGCTATTTACCCCAAAATTTGTTTTTATACCAGGAAATTGAACCTTAGTATTACCAGAATTTGTAGGTAAACCTGTAATTTTTCCTAGTCTTACTGTGCTAGATCCTGTTCCTACAATTAAATCACCACCATAAATTTGAATAGTTCTAATATTTGTAATAGTATTAGATACAATAACACCAGTATCTCCAGCAACTCCAGTTCCTGTACTTCCATAAGGCATATATCTTACACCTAAAGTGCTACCAGCCAACCAAAATCCACTGCCATCGTTACTTGCTGCACATCGTGCATTGCCTGTAGATTTTGCAACATCTAACAATGTTTTTGTATCGGCAACACCATTCATGCCCACTCTTGCTAATACTCTTTTTATATTTGCAACACCAGAAATTGAAGCAATACCAGTATCTGAGTTATAGCCACTAAAAACAAAATAAGCATTGTTGCCGCTAATGGTTAAGTTGCCATCGTTTGTTGAGCTTCCTTGTGCTGTAATTTTAAAATTACCACCAGTTTCCATTGCAGTTGTGTAAGGCAAAGTTATTGTTTGCACTATAGCACTTGTAGTAGGATTAATTTCAACTAGTTTAATTAATTGAGATTCGTTTGATAGTGCTTTTCCTCCACTGCCAACTTGCAAAACAACTAGGTTGCCAGCTGTGAATGGTGTTTGAGAAAATGCAATAAATGTAAATAAGGTAAAGAGTGATAGTAAAAATTTCTTCATGAATAATTTTTTAGAGTACAAAAATAAGTTTATTGGTGATTAATAATTATTAATTTTATATGAACCTTAAGGGGTGATTTATTATCTTAAAACTTATATCCCAAACCTAACAAACCAAAAAATGGCGTTATTGCAAAGTTTTGTACTGTATTTTGTGTAATGCTTACTCTATTGGTAGTAAACCTATCGGTGTTTAGCATGTTTCGTAACAAAAGTGTTGTATGCCACTTTTTATTGATGTTGTACCTGCATTTTACATCTATAAACTGTATGGTTTGTTGTGGTTGATTAAACGAGTTGTTTATTAAATAATCATGCTGCACATCTATAAAAAACTTTTCACTAAACCTTAATTCTACTGTTGTATTAGTAAGCCAATCGCTACTACTAAAGTTACTAATTTGAAAACCGCTTATACTTGTTTTTTGTGCATTAGTTGCATAAGCAATTGTTGTATTAATGTTGAACCATTTATTCCAATTGGTTTTATATTTCAACTCTGTTTTAATACTATTTGTGTTGTTTACCGATAATAAATTTTGTGTGTTGCTATAAAAAACACCACTAAAATAATTTACTTTTAGGCTTAGCCAACTTTTTGTTTTTACTAGATTTTTATCTAACCCTATACTTGCACTAAAGTTATTATTTCTATTGTTAAATGTTTCTACTGTATTAAACATATACAAATTACTGGCTGTAAAATTGGTATTGTATAAAGTGGGTGAATTGCCATAAAACAATGATGTATAAAATAAAATCTTCTTATAAATTAAATCATTGTATAAATAAAAAATTGAAATATTATAACCCGATTGTAAGTTTATTTCACTTGTTCCTGTTTTTACATTATTGTTACTTACAAATACCGATGCCCTATTTAAATTGTCTATAAAGGGTTTATTTGCAACCAAAGAACCAGAAAGACTGACATGTGATTTATTGCTTGGCTCGGCACTTATACTAAAACTTGGAAGTAAAAATGTTTTACCTTTTTGTGTAATAAAGTTGTTGGTATTAATTGTATAATCAATGTGTTTAATAGTATTGCTAAAAGTTATTTGTGTTTTGTTTTTTAGCCTTTTATTTAAATTTAATTCAAAATCGGTTTCTGCAATTTTAAACTGTTGTTGTAGATTGTAATTGTTTCCAAAATATTGTATTGCACCACTTTGCTGTGTAAGCAAAGCATTACTTGTGGGTGTTATATTTTTTAAAGAAGATTTTAAATTTATCGTTAATGTAAAAGGTTTTAATTGCCTAAACCAGTTTGCCGATGCTGTGTGTACTTTTTGGTTATAAGCTATTTGTTGTATAATACTTTTATCCGTATTTTTTATATTTAATCCTGCATCTTCTAAAGGATTGGTAAACAAATAGTTAGCAGTAGAATTGCCTGAATAATAATGGTATTTTATATTTATGAATCCTTTTTGTGGAAGCATAATTACATGCGTAAGCAACAAACTGGATTGCCTATTATTGTTTTGCAAGTTTTGGTTTAGCGTATTTGCCTGAAAAAAACCATTGGTATTATGCTCGCCTTTGCTTGATGCTATAAAATAATTAACTCTCGTTTGGTTTTTTTCGCCCCAATTAAAACTGGTTTCTCCTTCGGTAAAAAAGAAACGATTATTTTTATTAATGTTTGATTCTTGTAAAATAGTTACAGGTATTACACCTCCTGTAAAGTTTGAAATGCTACTGTAGTTTTGCACATAATTATCTCTAATAAACGAGTAATTGTTTTTAAATAAAATTTTCTTAGTTGGTTTTATAAGCAAATTAGTGGTTACAAGGCTACTGTTATTATCGTAAATTCTATACTTATTTATATTCATTGGTTCTATATTACTAAAGCCAATGGGCGTTCTTAAAAAATCAATAGTTTGGGGGTATTCTACATTTTTATTTTCGGGCAAGTCGCCTTCGTTTTGTAAACCAAATAATTGCTGTGCCAAAAAGCCTGTTGTGTTTTTGTTGCCTACAGTTACAGCTTTAGCCTTTTTGCTAAGGGTGGTAAGGTTTAGCCTAGCATCGTGTAAATTGCTATTGGGTGCATAACCAAGTGTAGCCTGACCAAAATTACGTAACCCCAAACCTTTATATTTTAGGTTTAACACTGTTTGTTTTCCTGTGGTAAGGTTGTTTTCGAGCTTTGCTTTGTTTTTATAGTTTTCTATTACCTCTACTTTTTCTATACCACTAACACTGCCATTATTTACTAAATTGCCATAATTGCTTCCAAACAAATCATCATCCTCCAGCAACACAGCATCTATTGGTTTGCCATTATAGGAAATTGTGCCACCTTCGTTTACTTGTAGCCCAGGTAAACGATTTATTAAATCGGCTATGGTATTTTCGTTTCCTTTTACAAAAGCTGCTACTTTAAAACTAGTAGTATCACCACGTTTTGTAATGGGGTTATCGGCTTTTACGTGTACTTCTGGCAAATCTTTGGTTTGAGGTTGTAGTACAAAAATTTGAGGTTGGCTGCACAATACACTGTCTATTAAAACATTGTAGTTTATATAACCCAAACTGCTTATTTGTAAATAGTATTTAAATGATGTTTTAGAAATTTCGGGCACTATAATACTAAACACACCATTTTCATTGGCATACTTAAATGTTTTTACTAAACCTGTAGAATCATTGGATAAAATTTTTATGGT
>JBMLOR010000194.1:0-1413 GCA_049242865.1 Chitinophagaceae bacterium
ATTTATGATGTTGGGTTTTTTATTTTTTTTCTATCAATTTTTGCACCCTAACTAGGCATAGCTTCCACTCAGCTCTACGAGGCTTGTAGCTTCGTTAGTTTTATTATGTTGGCTTTGCCAAAAATATATTAAAACAACACATCCACTTAACTAGGATTAGTTTAATTGAAGTTCATCCAAATAGTTACAAGAAATATGGTTAGCAACTATTAGAGTTAGCTACCTAAAAGCAACATTAAAGAAT
The DNA here is from genome assembly GCA_049242865.1 of Chitinophagaceae bacterium. Classification (GTDB taxonomy): domain Bacteria; phylum Bacteroidota; class Bacteroidia; order Chitinophagales; family Chitinophagaceae; genus CAIVPM01. The sequence goes on from JBMLOR010000194.1 coordinate 245, forward strand.
ACAAAGTACTTCAATTAATGATTGATGTTGTGGAAAAGCTTTCAATAAATCACTTTTTTTAGCTAACTCAAAATCTCTGAAATCAAAGCCCGGGGCAACTGTACATCCTACAAAACTAAACTTACTTGTAGCAGCTGGCCTACTAGCAAACCAACAATTTGCAGGTACCACATACTGAAACACAGCACCATTTAAAATATCGTTTCCTAGTTTTACAACTTGCAATTCACCTGTTGTATGAATTACAAAAATCTCTAAAGTTTCTCCAGCATAAAAATGCCAACATTCATCGCTTTTAATTCTGTGGAAAGCCGAAAAATGTCCTTGTTCCAATAAAAAATAAATAGCAGTGCTGCAAACTCTATCTCCATCAAATGTTTGTGGCAAAGCATTTTTATCTATTAAAACATCACTTTTATAGGTTTCTTTATAAAAGCCACCTTCGGGATGTTGTTGTAATTGATAGGTTTCAATTAAATAGTTTACGGTTATCATGTAACAAATGTATAGCTCAAAAAAAATCCTCAACCAATTGTAGTTGAGGATTTTTTAAATATTCACCTTTAATAAAACTAAAAATTCTATTCTTCGTCTTTAATTTTTCCTTTGTTTTTAGCCATAACTTCTTCTGCAATGTTATTTGGTGCAGGATTGTAGTGACTAAATTCCATCGTACTTGTAGCACGTCCAGAACTTAAAGAACGTAATTGAGTAACATAACCAAACATTTCACTCAATGGCACTTTAGCTTTAATAACTTGTAAGTTATTACGGCTATCCATACCTTCTAACATACCACGACGTCTGTTTAAGTCACCAGTAACATCACCCATGTATTGATCTGGAGTTAAAACTTCAACTTTCATGATTGGCTCAAGTAATGTAGGTTTAGCTTTTTTACCAGCAGTTCTAAATGCAGCTTTAGCACAAAGTTCAAAGCTCATAGCATCAGAATCCACATCGTGGTAGCTACCATCGAATACTCTAATTTTCATGTCTCTAACAGGGTAAGCTGCTAAAACACCAGTAGTCATTGCAGTTTCAAAACCTTTGATGATTGCAGGTACAAACTCTTTAGGAATAGAACCTCCAAATAAATCATTTACGAATTGGAAGTTTTTACCTTCGTTTGCTGCTAACCACTCTTCATCAGCAGGTCCTAAATCAAA
>JBMLOR010000195.1:0-5205 GCA_049242865.1 Chitinophagaceae bacterium
CTAAACCAACTCCACCACCATAGCACTTGCACCTCCCCCACCATTACAAATTCCTGCACCTCCAATTTTACCATTGTTTTGTTGTAAAACATTTATAAGGGTTACTATTATTCTTGCACCACTGCAACCCAAAGGATGACCTAAACTTACTGCCCCACCATGTACATTTACCTTACTAGCATCTAAATTCATTTTTTGCATATTGGCTAAACCTACAACACTAAAGGCTTCATTTAATTCTACAAAATCTACATCACTCATTTGTAATCCTGCTTTTGCTACTGCTTTTGGCAATGCTAAACTTGGTGTTGTGGTAAACCATTCAGGTGCTTGTTCTGCATCGGCATAACTTCTTATCACTGCAAGTGGTTTTATGCCTAATTCTTCTGCTTTTGCTTTACTCATTAATACCACTGCTGCAGCTCCATCGTTCATAGTACTTGCATTGGCAGCCGTTACTGTACCTTCTTTATTAAATGCTGGTTTAAGTGTTGGTATTTTATCAAACTGTACACTAAATGGTTCTTCATCTTTAGTAATGGTTACAGTGCCTTTACGTGTTACAACTTCTACAGGTACGACTTCATTATCAAATTTATTATTGTTCCATGCTTGCTGACTTCTTGTATAACTTTCAATTGCAAAAGCGTCTTGTTCTTCTCTGCTAATATTACATTCTTTAGCACACATATCAGCAGCATTGCCCATGGCATAGTTATGGTACACATCGGTTAAGCCATCTTTAGCCAAACCATCTATTAATTGTACGTGTCCATATTTATTTCCCCAACGTATATTGGGTTGATAATAAGGTACATTACTCATACTTTCCATTCCTCCTGCTACAATTACATCTGCATCTCCTAATGCAATAGTTTGTGCAGCTTGTGCAATTGCCTTCATGCCACTAGCACATACTTTATTTACAGTGGTACAAATCACACTATCGGGTAAACCAGCAAATTTTGCTGCTTGCCTAGCAGGAGCCTGACCAGCATTGGCTTGTATTACATGACCCATATACACTTCTTGTACATCTGTTGGTTGTATACCAGCTTTTTCAACTGCTGCTTTTATTGCAATTGCTCCAAGTTGTGGTGCAGTAAAATCTTTTAAACATCCTCCAAAGCTTCCCATTGGTGTACGAACTGCACTTACTATATAAACTATTTGATTGCTCATAATACTAAATAAATTTTTGCAAATATAATAAGCTATACTAACGATTGTTAGCTAAATTTATGTGTATAACAAATTTTATCTTATTGCACAAAATCCATTTATTTTATCCACAGAAAAAATCTAGTATTCCTTTGGTATGAATAATAATCCACTTTTTAAATATAGTAAATACGATTTTGAGTATTCTGTCGTTTTAAACACGAAAGTTAAAAGAAACCTTTTGTGTATGAAACTGAATAAAGAATCAATAGCCTTATTAAAACTAATAGATGATAAAGAACCGATTGTGCAACAAGCCATTTCAAAGAGAATTTTAGAAATTGGTAATAAATTTATTCCGCTTCTTGAACATTGTTGGGAAAATAGTATAGATGAAGAAACGCAACATTTTATTGAAAGTTTAATTCATAAAATTGAACTTCAAGAATTGAGCAATGAAATTAAAAACTGGACAGGTGATGGTTACAATGATTTATTAAAAGGAAGTATGCTGATTAGTAAATATGCTTACCCTCATTTAAATGAAAATACAGTTGTACAGCAGTTTGATGTATTAAAAAAGAAAATTTGGTTGGAGCTTAATAACTATCTTACACCATTAGAAAAATGCAGTGTATTGTGCAAAATGCTTTTTGAGATTGAAAAATATGAATGTAGTAGAAATTTAAATCATACACACGACGAATATTTATTGCACAAACTGTTAGAAACAAAAAAAGGCAACTTATACGCTTTTGGATTACTTATTCAAATGCTTTGTGATGCCTTAGATATTAATGCCAATATTATTCAAATTCCAGGGCAAATGATTATTGCCTTTTACCATAGCGATTTTTATAGTTTTAATTTAACAGGCGACCACCGAAAACACATTCACTTTTACTTAGATGCTCACACAGGTGAAGTTGTATTACTACAAGATATTGAAAAGTTTTGTAAACAGTACAATAAAATTGAACTTACCAACGAACATTTTTATCCCATGAAACATAAAGATATTATTCACAGTTGTTTTAAAGCTTACGGACAATCATTTGCCATTGATACCATAGCCACAAGAAAAACAGAAGTTTTTGAATTACTTAAAAACATAAAATAATAAAACAATAAAAGTTAATATTTGTATTATAATAAAAATTGTTACCGTTAATGAATGATTTTTACCTAGTTAAAAAAAATAAACATGAAATTAAAGCCAGCCATACTATGTATAATAGCGTGCTTAGCTTTTGAAAATATATTTTCACAAGCCGATACAGTTTTTTGGTTTGCTGCACCAGAAATTACAGAAAACATTCAAACTCCAAATCCTCCTGCACCACACACAGATAGACCAATTTTGCTAAGAGTTACAGCATTTACAGCCACTGCAAATGTTACTATTACACAGCCATCAAATCCGGCATTTGTACCCATTTCTTTTTTTGTGCCACCTAATAGTAGTCAATCTATCGACCTAACTAGCAGAATTGATATGATTGAAAGTAAACCTGCTAATACCATTCTTAATTATGGACTAAAAATTACCAGCGACAATTTAATTACAGCATATTACGAAGAAAACTCTAACTCAAACCCAGAAATGTTTGTTTTAAAAGGAAGAAATGCTTTAGGCACTAACTTTTTTATTCCTATGCAAAACATTATGAACAATTGGGATTTTTACGCTGTTCCTAATCCTTTACCCAACAATAGCTTTGATATTGTTGCTACCGAAGATAACACTCAAATTACTATTACACCCGCAAGAGATATAGTTGGCCACACGGCAGGCATTCCATTTACTATTACACTAAATAGAGGGCAAACTTACAGTGCAACTGCTACTGGCAGAAATGCAGCAGACCATTTAATGGGAAGCACTGTAACTAGCAATAAACCAATAGCCATTACACTTAAAGATGATAGTATTGGTGGGGCAGGTTATAGTGGTTGCTTAGACCTTGCAGGCGACCAAATAATTCCACTTAACCTAATTGGTAAAAAATATATTACTATTCCAGGCTTTTTAAACGACCCCGCAACTCAGCCTACAGACCATGTATTTTTTTTAGCAACTCAAAATAATACTACTATCACCATTAACGGAGTTTTAGAAACAACTTTAAATACAGGACAAACTTATCGTAGGCCAAGCAATAATCAGGTACTATATATTGAAACTAGCAACCCAGTATATGCTTTACACTTAACTGGTTTTGGCTGCGAAGTTGGCCACGCTGTATTACCTCAAATTGAATGTACAGGTAGTAGTTCTGTTGCATTTACAAGAAGTGCCAACGAAAGTTTGTTTATGAATATTTTGGTACCAAGTGGCTACGAAAATCAATTTACTTTTAATGGCAGTACAACTGTAATTACTGCAGCCATGTTTGCCGATGTGCCCTTTACTAGTGGACAATGGAAGTATGCAAGAATACCAGTTTCTACGGCTACACTTCCTGTAGGTAATGGCGTAATTGTAAGAAATACCGGTATTGAATTTCACTTAAGTATTGTACATGGTGATGGAAGAACGGGTTGCCGATATGGTTATTTTAGTGATTTTAATACTTTAGATGTTAGCATTACTTCTAATGCTGTAGGTGGAGCTATTTGTGAAAATGGAAACCTGCAATTTTTTACCGACTTTAAAAATGCTTTAGCGGTAGGCTTTAACTGGACTGGCCCAAATGGTTTTACCAGTAATATAGCTAATCCAATTATAAATAATATTGGTGTGGGTGGTTCGGGCACTTATACTTTAACTGCCAATAAATTTTCGTGCACCAATGTTTCCCGTAGTTTAGCTATTACCGTAAACCCAATTCCTACACCAAATCCAACTAGTAATTCACCTGTTTGTAGAGGTAGTACATTAAATTTATTTGCTAGCTTTCCTGGTGCTACTTATAATTGGACTGGCCCAAATGCTTTTAACAGTATTGCCCAAAATCCTATACGCAGTAATACAGTAATTCAAGATACAGGCATTTATTCAGTAACTGCCACTGCTAATGGTTGTAGTGGTACAGCTACTACAAGAGTGCAATTACTTACAGCACCATTTACAAAAATTACACCTTCTAATACCAACCCTGCAACTTGCAGATTTAATAGTTTAACGCTATCAGGTTTTACAGGCACGCCCATTCCACCAGATACTTTGTATAGTTGGCTTGGGCCAAATGGTTTTACCAACAACACAGCCAATATTAGTTTTCCTTCAGTAAACTATACAGATACAGGTATGTATTACTTAACATCGAGATATTTAGGATGCAGTACTGTAGATAGTTTTAGAGTAAGGGTACAATCGGCTCCTAAAATTGTGTTTCCTGCCATACCAAGTTTATGCAGAAATAATAGTGCCATTAATTTGGTGGCCAACGATACAACAGGTGTAGCAGGTACAGGTGTTTTTACAGGCAATGGTGTTGTTGGATCAACATTTAATCCTGCAAATGCCAACGTAGGCAATAATACCATCACCTATACTTTTAACTCCACAGGAGGTTGCAATGCAAGTGCAAGCCAAACAGTAAATGTATGGCCTGCTCCCATAATTACTATGCCCAAAAAATTAGGTGTGTTGGCTGGTAATAGTGTACAAATAAATGCAGCCATTACAGGTGGAAGCAATAATAGCTTTACTTGGAACGTAACCACTTTTTTAGACAATCCACTTATTTTAACACCATTCAGTAAACCTACACGTAGCATTACTTATGAACTAGAAGCTGTAAGCGATAGTGGATGCGTTGCTACAGATACAGTAAGGGTTGAGGTAGCTAGCAATATTTTTATTCCAAATGTATTTTCTCCCAACCAAGATGGTATTAACGACCAATGGGTAGTAGAAGATTTGGCAGGCGTATTATTGCTAAGGGCTAATGTTTTTGATAGATATGGCAAACTAGTACATACTAGTATGGGCTATAGAATTGCTTGGGATGGAAAATATTTAGGCCAACCACTACCTGTTGCAACTTATTATTATGTAATTGTTGTAAATGATGGGCGAACCTCAAGAAACATTGGTGG
>JBMLOR010000196.1:0-6887 GCA_049242865.1 Chitinophagaceae bacterium
GTGAAGGTGCTGCATTTAAAAAGAAAGAAGATATGCACCGTATGGCAGAAGCTAATAAAGCATTCTCACACTTTAAAGTTTAATTTTACTCTAAATTAATAAAAAAGGCCTCAGAATAAATCTGAGGCTTTTTTATTTCTCAATACTGATTTAATTTCAAGATAAAAATATCACAGAGGATAACATTTTTGAATAGCCTTTATTTAACCCTTTCCTTCAATTTAAAGGAGGTTCTTTATTTCAACTATGTATTTCTTTTTTTGGTGAATAGTATTTAAACAAGTTAACTAAAAATTGAAGTAACATAAGGTATTATTTAAGTTAGAGCAGATTGAATTTTGTATACATCTAAATTTTAAGCTAAGAAACTGATTAAAATACTAGAATTCTTATGCAAAAAAAAGAGGATGCTTTGAGCATCCTCTTTTATAAAACTAATTAACAAGTTTTTAATTTGCTTTCACAAATTTACTTGTGCCTAATCTATTTCCTTTTTCATCAATAAGCAATATATTGTAAGTACCGCTTGGTAAATTACTAACATTGATAGTTGATTGAATCTTAGTACCACTATTATTTTGTTCTTTTTGAACTCTAACAACTTTACCATTTAAATCAACTAATTGAATTGATACAGCTTTTGTGGTAGTTGAGGTTTCAAAGCTTACCATTACATTATTTTTGGTAGGATTTGGATATACCACGAAACCTTTTAAAGCATTATTAGCAGGGCTATTACTTACTATCGAAGTTCCTCTTGTGCCTCTAGTTATTGGAGGTGCAGTAAATTGTTGAGATGAAGTACTCGCTCCTCTAAATGTAAAGCCTCCAGAAATTACACCATTAGCTATTGTAATTGTAGTCATATCAGTTTCGCCTAAATCACTCGTTACATACAAACGTATAGTAAAGGTGTAATCGGCTTTAATTGCATCTTCAATACTAAAATTAACATCGGTAAATGGTGAACCTGCCTGAGAAACCCAATTGGTAACAGTTGTAGTTGATGGTATATGAGTATAATCAATTTCTATCAATGAACTTACGATACTACCAGTTACTATACTACTTTGCTGAGCCACTATAGGATTGCTAATTGCAGATATTATATAGCTTTGATAATTAGCAGTTCCTCCTAATCCAAATGGTGCAGGAACAGCAACTACTGTATTATTAACAGAAATTTTAGCCTGTGGATTGATAATTACATTTACATTACCAGTATAAGTGTCTGTAGTTGTACCACCTGTAAAGGTGTTAGTTACAGTTAAAGTTACAGTTTTTGTACCTCCACTGCTATAAGTTACACTTGGTGGTGTTGCACTTGTAGAAGTTGCAGGAGAAGCCCCAGCACCAAAATTCCAAACATAACTTAAACTAGGTGATGCATCATTTATTGTTGTAGTGTTTACGAAATTAACTGTAGGATTTGCATAAGGATTGCCACCGTAATTTAAGCTACTTGTAAATGAAGCTTTTGGTGTAATTGCAACTACAACATTTTGAGTACTAACGTTAGTTAAGCCACCATTTGTATTAGTTACAGTTAATGTAACAGATTTTGTACCAGAAGTATTATAAATAACTCCGCTTGGACTTGCACTTGTAGAAGTTGAAGGAGAAGCTCCTGAACCAAAGTTCCAACTATAGCTTAAAACACCACTTGCATCATTACTAATTGTACTTGAAGTACCATCAAAATCATAACTTGGTTGTGCATAAGCATCAGGACTATAAGTTGCAGCACTAATAGTAAATGAAGCTTGAGGTTGAATATAGACAGTTACAGAAGCTGTTCTAGTATGTGATAAACCGCTAACAGGATTTGTCATAGTTAAGGTTACTGTATATACGCCACCAGCAGCATAAGTATGTGTTAAAGTTGGAGTTCCTGTGCCAGTTTCTAAAGCACTTCCATCACCCCAATTTAAACTATAAGTATGTAATGATAATGTTGCACTAGGATTTAAATCTAAACTTGAAGATGTATTTGTTAATGTTACTAATCGAGTTCCATTAGGCGTTGCTGCTGCAATACTCGTAGTAAAGTTAGCTCTAGGTCGAATTGCCACAACTACTGTATTTTCAACGTAATCGGTTTTACCTCCATTGGTATTTGTTACAAGTAAACCAATAGTTTGCGTACCACTAGCGTTGAACTGCACATTTGGATTTGCACTTGTTGAGGTACTTGTTGCAGCATTTGTAAATGTCCAAGCATATGCATAAGATGCACAAGCATCTACACTAGTAGTAGTGTTTGTCATTTGTATTGTTGGTCTACTATAAACTTGAGGACTATAAACAGGAGTTCCAATCGTAAACCCAGCTCTAGGCTTAATTTTTATAACAACATTTCTTGTAGTAGTGTTAGTACAGCCAGCATCACTAGTAATTGTTAAAGTCAAAGTTTTTGTACCACCACAGGTATACGTTACGTTAGCTGGATTTTGTACTGTTGATGATGTTGGTGAAGCTCCAGGGCCACCAAAATTCCAATTATAACCAACAATCCATCCACCATAATCATAAGAATTATTTGTTAAAACAACTTGTGGAGCAGCATATTCATCTGGAACCACAATTGTATCAGCTGTAAATACTGAACGAGGATCACTTAAACGAACTACACGAATAACACTGTCTTTACAACCTTTGTCGGTAGTGATTGTGTGTTTTACATGATAAGTACCTGCAGTATCAAATATTACACGTGGGTTATGATAATGCACACTATCTCCTTCTCTAAATCTTATGGCTGCAGTTTCAAAACTCCATTTACGTACTGCCATTTGACCTCTTGCAACAGTACTTGAAGAGTGATATGCAAAGTCCATTCCAGGTCTAAAGCATCTTTTAACAGTATCGCTGTATAATGCAGTTGCCTGTAAATAGGTATCTAAATACAAGTTATAACTAGCTACTGGCATTGGCTCTGCAGAAACTGCTTTAAATATTTTAACAGAATCTGTATGCGTACAACCACCTGAAACTAAAGTAGCAAATAATTGTACATCGTAATCTCCCCAAGCAGTATAAGATTTTGCAGGAGGATTTTGTAAAGTAGAAGTAGTACCATCACCAAATTTCCATAAATAACTCATTCCTGTAGCTGGTGTTCCAGCTGTGTTACTTGAACTATTTGTAAATGTAAAACTATTACCAGTTAAGCATTGACTTGTAGAACTAGAAACACTAAATGCTGCAATAGCTTTAGGACAATAAGTTACAGTTGATGAAACTGATGATGAAGGACAGCCGTTAGAACCTGTAACAGTCAAGGTTACTGTATATGTTCCTGGTGCTGAATATGTGTGGGTTGGATTAACTAAAGTTGAAACTGGAGAACCATCGCCAAAATCCCAGCTATAGGTCATCGTACCACTAGGTACTGTTGAAGAGCTTATAAATGTGTAACTATCGCCAGCACTTGTATTAGTATAAGTATTAAACGAAGCTATTGGATTAGCAATTACTGCATACTGAGTTGTTGTGCTAGTTCCGTTTACATTAGTTGCAACCAAAGTAACCAAGTGGCTACCAGCTGTTGCAAAAGTTACAGTTCCAGGATCGGCACTTGTACTTGTAGCTGGTGTTCCTCCAGCAAATGACCAAGCATAAGTATTGCCTGTTCCTGTAGAATTATTTGTAAATGTGAAGCTATTACCACTTAAACATTGTGTGTTGCTAGATGCAAAAGAGAATGCAGCAACAGGGGCACCAGATGGAGGAGCAACTACAGTAACATTTATTGTTTTACTTATTGTATCTCTACAACCAGCATCGCTAATTGCAATTAATCTTACAATTCTAGATCCTGCAGTCAAAGTTTGAACTGGTGGATTTTGTGCTGTAGAAAAGTTAGTACCATCAACAGACCACTCATAACTACTGATTACACCAGCAGAAATATAAGAGCCATTAAAAAATGTATAATCAGCACCATTATTACTGTGACTGTAACTTGCAGTTGGTTTAGCACTTACAGTTACCGCTTGTGTGGTTGCTGAAGTTCCACCTGCATTTGTTACTGTTAATGTAACTACATGTACTCCACTACCATTAAATACAACTGTTCCTGGGTTAGCACTAGTACTTGTACTTGGGGTAGCGTTTGGAAAATTCCATAAATATGTATTTCCTGTACCTGAAGATGTATTATTAAATGTAAATGAATTTCCTGTTATACATTGACTTGAAGCAGAGCTTACGTTAAATGCAGCAACTGGAGCAGCAGGAGCAGGTGGTGCTGCTGGTGCAGTTATTGTTTGTGTTGCTGTATCATAACAATTTCCGTTTTGAGCAGCTAACTTTATTGTATATGTACCTGGAGTTGTGTATGTATAATTTAATGTATTACCGCTACCAATATTGTTACCATTTGATAACCAAGTTACACTACTAGCATTTGTGCTTGTAGATGCAAATGAAAAAACATTTGCAGCATTTGAATAAGTAAATGAAGCTGTAGGATTTGCGTATACATTTATAGTTTGGTTACTTACTGCAGTTGCTACTGGGCTAGTTGAATTTACTGTTAAAGATACAGTTTTAGCTCCACCAGAGCTGTAAGTTACAGAAGGTGGGTTTGCACCAATAAAAGTAGCAGGAGTAGCATCTGTGCCAAAATCCCAAGAATATGTAATACCAACACCTGTTGATGATTGATTTGTAAAAGTAAAATTATTACCAGTTAAACATTGAGATGAGTTTGATGTAATGTCAAAGGCAGCTAGTAAGCCAGCTAAAGTAACATTTACATTTTGTGTAATAGTATTTACACAACCGCCATTACTAGTTACTGTTAAAGTAACAGCATATGTACCTGTTGTGGTGTAATTTTTTGTAGGATTAATTGCAGTTGAACTTGTACCATCGCCAAAATTCCATGCATAAGACATGGTTCCACTAGTAATTGTTGAAGTACTTATAAAGGTATAACTTCCCCCACTGTGTGTACTAGCAATGCTGTAAAAGCTTGCAACTGGCATAGGGTCTACAGCAATTGTTTTGCTGCTATAATAGTCAATACCATTATTTGTAACTTTAAGTTCAACACTATAAATCCCTGCAGTGGTGTATACTTTTGTAGGACTTGTTGCAGTGGAAGTTGTTCCATCACCAAAACTCCAAGTGTAAGTGTTGCCACTCCCTGTAGATGTATTTGTGAAAGTATAACTGTTACCTGTTAGACATTGTGCAGAATCGTTAACAGTGAAGCTCGATGTTTGAGCTAAGCTAGAGGATACTGAGCAAACAATAGCAAGCAGCAAAAGTGCTAGGTAGCCCAATGAATTGGATTTTTTAAACATGATGGTAATTTTAGGTTTTTTTACAATTGAATTAACAAATGTAAAGTTAAATATTGGAAAAAAAAAATTTCTAACAAAACGAATAAATATTTCAAATATTTTACGAAATCGTAGTTCATTTTTCAATTTCAACCAAAATCCACCCCAATACTTCATTATAACTTTCAATTCCTGTGAATTGATTGTTGATTTTTAGGTACTTATCATATATAGTATGCGAAAAACTAGCAACAGGTTTTCGGTTTCTATTAAAAAAATGCTTTATTGTTTTTCTATCTTTTTTAATTTGCTCTGATAAACAATCATTAATTTGATAATACCTAGCTTTAAGATTTTCCATTTCGCCATCTTGCAAATAAGTCATCATTAAATCATTTAATGCAAGATCTAGTAATTCTAACTGCAACGAATAATGAAAATATACATTATTTGAATGTTTGCATACCAAGTAACCAATAAAACTAGCCTCACTTTCATTTGCATATCCTAACTGATGAGCAATTTCGTGGGTTGCAATAAATGGTATCAAAATTTCTGGAATATCGTTTCTTACCTGAGCCTCACCAGAAATAGGGTTAAAATATCCAACAAAACCTGAATAATTGCCTAATTTACTGAACATACTAGATTTAATTGAAGGCTGATGGTAGGCTAGAAAATTATACTTTTTTGCAATAACCTGATACGATTGTATTGCAATTTCGTAGCTCTTGAGGATATCAATTTTTGGCAAACTAGTGTCAGAAATTAAACTTCGAGTATAATTTGCTTCAACAATTAATTCATCAATTAAAGCATTTAATTGCTCTTTGCAATAACCTTCTTTAGCAACATTAAATTGCTTTGCAACCCCTTGCCTATAATAATTTAAACCCCAAAATAGTTTGAATACAATAAAAGCTACACAAAAAAAATTGAAAACACTTAGCGAATGTTTTTTTAAATAATTTTTTCTCTCGTTTTTAAATAAATAAACATCTCTAACAACTAGATAGCATTTATAAAAAAGGCTTACTCCTATTATTAAGTACAAAACATCTCCAATGCTGAATTTTAAAAAAGAAGTAAAGTATCTAAGAAAAATAGCCCAGTGATGATAAATAATTCCAGAATAAAATTTTTCTATATAACTAGGGAACTGCTGAATTATTTCGATAATCAAAATGACACTCAAATAGAAAACTTGCTTTTTATACTTGGTAAATACTGTCATTATGCAATGCTACATCAAATAAATAAATAAAAAAAGCCCTTCTGTAGAAACAGAACGGCCTCTAACGATTGCTTGCCATATGAAAAAATGGTATAAAGTTTATAGTAAATCGTTAAAAACTATAAACCAATATGTTTAACTATTTTGCAACAGCTGGGCTATCAACTTTAACAGCTGGACTGTCAACTTTAACAGCTGGGCTATCAACTTTAACAGCTGGAGAATCTACTTTTGGAGTTGTATCAGTAGCTGGAGTTGCATTATCTGCGTTGTTACAAGCTACGAAACCTGCGATTGCTAATAGAGCGAATACTTTTTTCATTTTTTAAAATTTTAATTTTTAGTGAATTTTATATTTATAC
>JBMLOR010000197.1:0-2058 GCA_049242865.1 Chitinophagaceae bacterium
GCCTTTGCTACTGGTTTAGCAGCTGGTTTTGGAGCTGCTTTTTTTGCAGGAGCTGCTTTTGCTACTGGTTTAGCAGCTGGTTTTGGAGCTGCTTTTTTTGCTACTGGCTTTTTTGCTGCCATAAAATTATCCTTTTTTAGTTACCAAAACTTGCAATTGAGTGTCGTTAATCTCAATTGCAATGCTATTTGTTAAATCATTAGTTTGCCAAATAATATTATCGGCTAAAACTTCGCCACAAATATATGGTTTATAGGTATTTATAGAATTTTGTAAAATTTTGTTATCCACAATGGTAATATCTATTTTGTCAGTAAGTTCAAAACCGCTCTCTTTTCTTATCAATTGAATACGATTTATAAACTCTCTGGCATCACCTTCCATTTTTAATTCTTCAGTTATAGTAATATCTAAAGCAACTGTTAATGCTCCTTTTGAGGCAACACTCCAACCTGGGATGTCTTCAGCTATAATCTCTAGATCGCTATTTTGAATGTTGAATGTTGAATGCTGAATTTCAATTTCAATTTGACCTTTTTGCTCTATTTCTGCTATTTGTTGTTGACTGAAATTGGCAATTTGGGCAGCTGCTTCCTTCATATTAGCTCCCAATTTTGCCCCTAAAGTTTTAAAATTGGCTTTTGCTTTTTTCTTGATAGAATTATTGCTGTCGTCTAAATATTCAATTTCTTTTACATTAACCTCACTTTTTATTAAGTCTTCCACTTTTTGTAATTGATGTTTCATATCAATATTTAAAACTGGAATCATTACTTTTTGTAAAGGCTGACGAACTTTAATGTTCACTTTTTTGCGTAGCGATAAAACCAAGCTACAAGTGTCTTGAGCCAATTGCATTCTTTCTTCTAAAGCAGCATCAATAACGCTTTCATTAGCTTTTGGATATGCAATATGATGAATTGAATTAGCTTCAAAACGGTTAGTTAAGGCATTTAAGTTTTGAAAAACAGCATCACTGAAAAATGGAGAAATAGGTGCAATTAATCTGCAAATAGTTTCTAAACATTCATATAAGGTTTGATAAGCAGCAATTTTATCTTGCTCATAGTCACCCTTCCAAAAACGTCTTCTGCACAAACGAACATACCAATTGCTTAAATGTTCATCTACAAATTCTTCAATTAAACGACCGGCTTGTGTTGGTTCATAATCGTCCATTGCTTCATTACATTTTTTTATCAATGTATTTAAGCTCGATAAAATCCATCTATCAATTTCTGGACGATTTTCTACAGAAATATATTCTTCTTTAAACGTAAAACCATCCACATTGGCATATAAAGCAAAGAATTGATAGGTATTGTATAAAGTGCCAAAGAATTTACGTTGCACTTCTTGAATACCATTGATATCAAACTTTAAATTATCCCAAGGACTAGCATTGGTAATTAAATACCAACGAGTAGCATCGGCACCATATTTTTCAATGGTTTCAAAAGGATTCACCACATTGCCCAAACGCTTACTCATTTTGTTGCCATTCTTATCCAACACCAAACCATTACTTACCACAGTTTTGTAAGCCCTGCCATCAACTTTCGCTGTTGGTAAACCTGCGTTCTTCAATTCTTCCTCTACACTTTCTTTAATTAAAGAGCCAATAGCGTGCAAAGTATAAAACCAACCACGAGTTTGGTCAACACCCTCAGCAATAAAATCTGCAGGATAGTTTTGTGCAAATAGTTCTTTATTCTCAAAAGGAAAATGATGCTGTGCATATGGCATTGCACCACTATCAAACCAAACGTCAATTAAATCGGCAACTCTTTTCATTGGTTTGCCTGATTCACTTACTAAAATTATTTCATCCACATAAGGCTTGTGTAAATCAATTTCTAATGTTGAATTTTTAATGTTGAATGTTGAATTGAAACCAACTTTAATTGCTTTTTCAACTTCTTTCGTTAATTCCTCCACACTACCAATACAAATTTGTTCTTCACCATCTTCTGTTTTCCAAACTGGCAATGGCGTTCCCCAATATCTACTTCTACTCAAATTCCAATCCACCATATTTTCTAACCAATTTCCAAAACG